>CAIUTH010000275.1 GCA_903902075.1 uncultured Alphaproteobacteria bacterium | reverse complement strand
CGCGCTCAAGCTGCGCTGCTCCGGACTTACTGACCGGCGGGCGGCGGCGTGGTGCACGAAGGTGATGGTGATTTTCTTCTGGCGGCCGCTGCCGCCGATCAGGGTGGCGGTGGCGGTGTAGGAACCGGGCGGCGCCTTGAACAGGATCCAAGGCGCATCGCAATCCAGGCCGGCCATTTCCTGGCGGCCCCTGGTCAGGGTGACATGGGCGTTGGCCAGGTTGGCGCCATCCGCGGTGGCCAGCACGATCTTGACCGGATAGGCGGCCCAGCGCGGATCATCCTTGGCCGAGCCGACGCCGGTGCAGACCGCCTCGACCCCGTTGATGGTGACGGGCGTGTCCTGCACCGCCTGGGCCTCCTGGGCGATCATCATGGCGGTGGTGAGTGTGAAAAGGCTGGCCGTAACGGTCATCAGGAAAAAGCGCATGTTCAAATCTCCGTGGGACTTGGCGCCCCGTCCTAAAGCGTACGGGCAGCCATCGGGTTCCCCCTTTTGCGCAGCCGTGGCAGACCGGCGACGCTTTTTGGAGGGCCGCATGGGCCGACTTGTCCTGTTCATCGCCGCCTGCGCGCTGGCCGGCCATGCCGGCCGCCGCCGCCCTGAAAGCCAAGGCCGTCGCCAGGCTGTCCAGCCGGGAGGGCAAGCCGGTGGGAACCGCGACGTTCGATGCCGTCAACCGGGGCGTGCTGGTGACGTTCGACCTGCATGACCTGCCGCCCGGTCCCCATGCCATCCACCTGCACACCCCGGCCAATTGCGATGCCAAAAGCGGTTTCACCAGCGCCGGGCCGATCCTGACCCTGGTGCCGGGCAAGCAACATGGATTCCTGGCCGAAGGCTGGCCGGAAGCGGGCGATTTGCCCAACCAGTTCGCCGGCCCCGACGGGCGGCTGCATGCCAGCACCATCGCCAACGGCTTTTCCATCGGCGACGGCAAGCGGTCGATCTTCGACAAGGATGGCGTGGCGATCATCGTGGATGCGCGGGGCGACGATTACCGCACCCAGCCGCTGGGCAATGCCGGGGACCGGATCGCCTGCGGCGTGGTCATCCGCACCCGCGGGCCCGCCAAATGGGACGGCATCCCCCGCCGCAAGGCCCAATAACGCAAGGCTGGCCCGGGGTTGAGCGGGTAGTAAGCCCGGGGCCCCCATGACATTATCTGCGCCGCCATGGGCCTCGAAAAACCCCAATCCCTCGCCTTGCGTGACCTGCTGGATGCGGATGCGCTGCGCCGCAGCCTGACCGCGCTGGCCAAGGAGAGCGCCGAGCCAGGGTCGTTGCGCAAGTCCGGCCTGACCCTGATCAAGGCCGCCTTCACAGACGCCCGCGAGAAAGTGAAATACGCGGTCGAGAAGGAAGGCCTGCCGGGGCTGGCCGCCGCGCGCGCCCTGTCGCAATTGCAGGACGCGATCATCCAGGTGATCTACGACTTCGCCACCAAGCATGTGTACTACGCCCAGAACCCGTCGACCGCCGAGCGCATCGCGGTGGTCGCCACTGGCGGCTATGGCCGCGGCGAGCTGGCGCCGGGATCGGATATCGACCTGCTGTTCCTGCGGCCGTTCAAGCAGACGGCCTGGGGCGAGAGCGTCATCGAATTCATTCTCTACATGCTGTGGGACCTTGGGCTGAAGGTTGGGCATGCGACGCGGTCGCTGGCGGAAAGCGTGCGGCTGGCCAAGCTGGACGTCACCATCCGCACCGCCGTGCTGGAAGCGCGGTACCTGTGGGGCGACCGCGGATTGTACGAAGAGCTGCGCACCAAGTTCTGGAAGGAAGTCGCCACCGGCAATGGCCGCGATTTCGTCGAAGCCAAGCTGGCCGAACGCAGCGCCCGCCATAAACGCCAGGGCGAAAGCCGCTACCTGGTCGAGCCGAACATCAAGGAAGGCAAGGGCGGGCTGCGCGACCTGCAAACGCTCTACTGGATCGGCAAGTATCTGTATCACGTCGATGATGCCGCCAATCTGGTGGAGCATGGCGTCTTCACCAAGGAGGAATACCGCACCTTCCAGAAGGCGGAAGCCTTTCTGTGGAATGTGCGCGTGCGCCTGCATTACCTGCTGGGCCGCGCCGAAGAACGGCTGAGCTTTGACGTGCAGCCGTCACTGGCGACCGAGCTGGGCTATATCGATGCCGACAAGCCGCGCCGCGCGGTGGAAGCCTTCATGCGCGCCTACTTCCTGGTGGCCAAGGATGTGGGCGATCTGACCCGCATCTTCTGCGCCGCGCTGGAAGAGCAGCACAAGAAAGTGCGGCCGTCGCTGCGCACCATCCTGCCGGGGTTCCTGAAGGCGCGCAGCCCGGAAGACGATTTCTATGTCGAGAATGGCCGGCTGACCGCCAACCCGTCCATCTTCAGACAGGACCCCGCCAACATCCTGCGCATGTTCCATATCGCCGACGTCAAGGGCGTGGACATTCACCCCAATGCGCTGCGTACCGTCACGCGCAGCCTGGATTTGATCACCGACGATGTGCGGAGCAATCCGGTCGCCAACCAGGCGTTCCTGGAAGTGCTGACCTCGCGCCACGATCCCGAACGCGCCTTGCGGCTGATGAACGAGGCCGGCGTGCTGGGCCGTTTCGTGCCGGAATTCGGCCATGCCGTGGGGCTGATGCAGTTCAACATGTATCACCACTATACGGTGGACGAGCATCTGATCCGCGCCGTGGGCAATGTCGCGGCCATCGAGCGCGGCGACCACAAGGACACCAATCCGCTCACCAGCGACATCGTCAAGCGCATCAAGTCGCGCAATGTGTTGTACTGCGCGATCCTGTTGCATGACATGGCCAAGGGGCTGCCCGGCGACCACAGCGATGTGGGCGCGGAGATCGCCCGCAGCCTGTGCCCGCGGCTGGGCCTGTCGCCGGCCGAGACGACGGCGGTGGCATGGCTGGTGAAGAACCATCTGGTGATGAGCGATACCGCCCAGCGCCGCGACGTGTCCGATCCCAAGACGGTGCGCGATTTCGTGGACCAGGTGCAGACGCCGGAGATGCTGCGCCTGCTGGTGATCCTGACCGTAGCCGATATCCGCGCGGTGGGTCCGGGCGTGTGGAACGGCTGGAAGGGCCAGCTGCTGCGCGAACTGTATTACGCCGCCGACCATATGATGACCGGCGGTGATCAGGCGCCGGGACGCGGCGCCCGCGTCTCCGCCGCCAAGGCGGCGCTGGAAGCGCGGCTGGGCGACTTTACGCCTGCGCAGCGGGAGAAGGCGCTGACCCGCCATTACGACAATTACTGGCTGGCGTTCGATGAAGACGAAGTGGAGCGCCATGCCAGGCTGATGGCCAAGGCGGATGCGGAAGGCCAGCTGCTGACCCTGGACGCCAGCACCAACCAGTTCCGCGCTGTCACCGAGATCATCCTCTACACACCGGACAATGCCGGCCTGTTCTCGCAATTCGCCGGCGCCATCGCCATGTCGGGCGGCTCCATCGTGGACGCCAAGGCGTTCACCACGTCGGACGGCTTCGCGCTGGATGTGTTCTCGGTGCAGGATTCGGAAGGCGACGCCTTTGGCGACAAGGAACGGCTGGGGCGCCTGGCCCAGTCGATCGAAAAGACCCTGCGCGGGGAAGTGCGGCCCAGGCGCGAGCTGGCGCGCAAGGTGGTGCGCACCAGGGCATCGGCCTTCTCCATCCGGCCCAAGGTGCTTTTCGACAATGAGGCCAGCCGCATCGCCACGGTGATCGAGGTGGAATGCCTGGACCGCCCGGGCCTGCTGTACGACATCACCCAGGCGATCTTCGAGGCGGGCCTGTCCATCTCCACCTCCATGGTGGCGACCTATGGCGAGCGAGCGGTGGACGTCTTCTATGTGCGCGACGGCTTTGGCCACAAGATCGTGCATCCGGCGCGGCTGGAGGCGGTGGAAAAGCGGCTGAAAGCAGCCCTTGAAGCGCCCGTGCCGGCCAAGGCATAAACCCGCCCATGACACACAAACCCCTCGTCCTTTCGGGCATGCAGCCCACCAACACGCTTCACCTGGGCAATTACCTGGGCGCCCTGAAGAACTGGGTGAAGATGCAGGACCAGATGCCCTGCCTGTTCTGCGTGGTGGACATGCACGCCATCACCCAGGATGTCGGTTATGCCCATGCCGAAGAGCTGACCCGTTCCACCCGCGAAGTCGCGGCCGCCTATATCGCCGGCGGCGTGGACCCGACGCGCTCGCCCATCTTCAACCAGGGCCAGGTGCCCGAGCATGGCGAGCTGGCATGGATCTTCAACTGCGTGGCGCGGCTGGGCTGGATGGACCGCATGACCCAGTTCAAGGAAAAGTCGGGCAAGCACAAGGAACGCGCCAGCGTCGGGCTTTATACCTATCCTGTGCTGATGGCGGCCGACATTCTTGTCTATCGCGCCACCCATGTGCCAGTGGGCGAGGACCAGAAGCAGCATCTGGAACTGGCGCGCGACATCGCCGCCAAGTTCAACAATGATTTCGGCGTGCCCGATTTCTTTCCCCAGCCCGAGCCGGTGATCACCGGCACGGGCACGCGGGTGATGAGCCTGCGCGACGGCAGCAAAAAAATGTCCAAGTCGGACGAAAGCGACAACAGCCGCATCAACCTGACCGACGATGCCGACGCAATCGCCGACAAGATCCGGCGCGCCAAGACCGATCCCCATCCCCTGCCCGGCACCAAGGAAGAACTGGCCGGACGCCCGGAAGCGGAGAATTTGCTGAACATCTATGCCGCCTTGTCCGACCAGGACCGCGACGCGGTGATCATCCAGTTTGCGGGCCAGAACTTTTCCACCTTCAAGACGGCGCTGGCCGACCTGACCGTGGCCAAGCTGGGACCCATCACGGCCGAGATGCGCCGCCTGCTGGCCGATCCGGCCGAAATCGACCGCGTGTTGAAAGCCGGCGCGCACAAGGCCCGCGCCATCGCCACGCCGATCATGGACGAAGTGAAGAAGACCGTAGGCTTCATTACGTGAAAAACGTTCTGGTCACCGGCGCCGCCAAGCGGCTGGGACGGGCCATCGCCCTGGACCTGGCGGCAGCGGGCTGGAACGTGGCGGTGCATTATCATGGCTCCGCGGAAGATGCCGACAGCGCCGTGCAGCAGGTACGCGCCTTCGGCGTGGAAGCTGCCGCATTGAAATGCGACCTGTCCAAGGAAGATCAAACCTCCTCGCTGGTCGAGCGCGCAGCCAGGGAAATCGGCCCGCTGACGGCGCTGATCAATTCCGCCTCCCTGTTCGAGAATGACGACTGGCAAAGCGCGACCCGCAAAAGCTGGGACGATCACATAGAAACCAATTTGCGCGCGCCGCTGGTGCTGTCGCAGGCCTTTGCCAGGCAGCTTCCGGCAGACGCGCAAGGCAACATCATCAACATCATCGACCAGCGGGTGCTGAAGCCCACCCCGCAGTTCCTGTCCTACAGCCTCAGCAAGGCCGGCCTCTATTGGCTGACCACCACCCTGGCGCAGGGCATGGGCCCGCGCATCCGGGTCAATGCCGTGGGGCCCGGCCCCACCCTGAAAAATCCGCGCCAGTCCGATGCCGACTTCGACCGCCAGCGCGACGCCACGATCCTGCAGCGCGGCGCCGATCCCGCCGATATCTGCGCCGCCGTGCGTTACCTCCTGTCCGCGCCGGCCGTCACCGGGCAGATGCTGGCG
The DNA here is from genome assembly GCA_903902075.1 of uncultured Alphaproteobacteria bacterium. Lineage (GTDB taxonomy): Bacteria > Pseudomonadota > Alphaproteobacteria > Micropepsales > Micropepsaceae > Rhizomicrobium. Next base: position 23,415 of record CAIUTH010000275.1, on the reverse strand, counting down.
GTGGATGGCGGCCAGCACCTGATCTGGCAAACCCCCGACGTGCGGGTGTCCGAATGACGTTCGCCGCCCGCGGCATCCGCCACGTCTTTATCCGCAACCTGGAACTGCCGGCGCATATCGGCGTCTATCGCCAGGAAGAGGGCCGCACCCAGCCGGTGCGCATCAATGTCGACCTGGCCACCGAAGAGGTCGCCGACGCCCAGGACATGCTGGAGAATGTGGTCGACTATCACGTCATCGAAAAGCGCATCCGCGCCATTATCGCCGAAGGCCATGTCCGGCTGGCCGAAACCTTGGCCGAACGCATCGCCGCCGCCTGTTTCGAGGATGCCCGGGTTCGCACCGTGCGGGTGCGCGTGGAAAAGCTGGAAGCGCTCACGCATGCGGAGAGCGTCGGGATAGAAATCGAGCGCTCCCGTTAATATATTGGCGCCATGAGTTCCCCCGAAGCGCCCCTGAAGGGTGCCGAGCGCATTGCCGCCTATCTCAAGACCTTGCCCGACGCGCCCGGTGTCTACCGGATGCTGAATGCGGCCGGCGATGTCCTGTATGTCGGCAAGGCCAAGAGCCTGAAGAAGCGGGTGACGTCCTATGCCACCGGCCGGGTGCATAGCGACCGGCTGACCCGCATGGTGGCCGAGACCGCCGAGATGGTGTTCGTCACCACCGCCAGCGAGATCGAAGCGTTGTTGCTGGAATCCAACCTGATCAAGCGGCTGAAGCCCCGCTACAATGTCAGCTACCGCGACGACAAGAGTTTCCCCAATATCCTGCTGCGCGAGGATCATGCCTATCCGCAGCTGCTCAAGCATCGCGGCGCCAAGACCACCAAGGGCGTCTATTTCGGTCCATTCGCCTCCGCCGGCGCGGTCAACCGCACCCTCAACACCTTGCAGCGCGCCTTCCTGCTGCGCTCCTGTTCGGATTCGGTGTTCGAAAGCCGCACCCGGCCCTGCCTGCTGTTCCAGATCAAGCGTTGCAGCGCGCCCTGCGTGAACCGCATCGACCTGGCCGGCTATCACGAGCTGGTGGAGGAAACCGAAAACTTCCTCAACGGCAAAAGCCAGGTGGTGCAGGAAGACATCAAGGCCGAGATGACCAAGGCGTCCGACGCCATGGACTTCGAGGCCGCCGCCCGGCTGCGCGACCGGCTGAAGGCGATGAGCCATATCCAGTCGTCGCAGGGCGTGAACCCGGCCACCTTCGACGAGGCCGACCTGTTCGCCCTGTACAGCGAAGGCGGCCATACCTGTATCCAGGTCTTCTTCTTCCGCGCCGGACAGAATTGGGGCAACCGCCCCTATTTCCCGCGCCATGCCAATGACATTCCGCTGGGCGAGGTGCTGGAAAGCTTTGTCGGCCAATTCTATGACGAACGCACCGCGCCCAAACTGATCCTGACCAGCGAGGAGTTGCCGGACCGCGAGCTGTTGTCCGAAGCGCTCGCCCTGCGCGCCGAACACAGGGTGGAGATTTCAACGCCCCAGCGCGGCGAAAAGCGCGAGATCATGGAACGCGCCCTGACCAATGCGCGCGAACAGCTGGGCCGCCGCCTGGCCGAGAACAGCGCCCAGACCCAGCTGCTGGAAGGCGTGGCCGATGTGTTCGGGCTGGAACAGCCGCCGCGCCGCATCGAGGTCTATGACAATTCCCACATCCAGGGCGCGCATGCGCTTGGCGCCTTCATCGTTGCGGGACCCGAAGGCTTTGAAAAAGCGCAGTACCGCAAGTTCAACATCAAGAGCGAAGAACTGGCGCCGGGCGACGACTACGCCATGATGCGCGAGGTCTTGAGCCGCCGCTTCGCCCGCATGGTGAAGGAGGAAGCCGAGGATACGCCGGAGACGCGCTGGAAACGGCCCGACCTGGTGCTGATCGATGGCGGACCGGGGCAGATGTCCGTCGCCTGCCAGGTGTTTGCCGACCTGGGCGTGGAAGACGTGGCGCTGGTGGGCATTTCCAAGGGGCCGGACCGCGACGCCGGCCGCGAGCATTTCTACATGCCGGGCAAGGAACCCTTCCGCCTCGATCTCAAGAGCCCGGTTCTGTACTATTTGCAACGCTTGCGCGACGAAGCACATCGCTTTGTCATCGGCGGCCATCGCAAGAAGCGCAGCGCCGCCATCGGCGTCAATCCGCTGGACGAGATTGCCGGGGTCGGCGCCAACCGCAAGCGGGCGCTTTTGCAGCATTTCGGATCCGCCAAGGCGGTATCGGCCGCCAGCCTGACTGATTTGTCAGCCGTGGAAGGCGTCAGCGCCGCCATGGCCAAGAAAATCTTCGATTTCTTTCATTCCGGCGGATGACCTGACGCGCGCGGGCTCCTAGACTGGCCCCATGTTCGCCCTGCCCAATGCCCTGACCATCATGCGCATCGTCCTGGTGCCGATCTTCGTGGTCGCCTTCGTCGTGCCCGGCGATGCAGCGCGGCTGGTGGCCTTTGCGGTGTTCGCACTGGCCGGCATCAGCGACTGGCTGGACGGCTTTGCCGCCCGCAAGCTGAAGGCCGGATCGGATTTCGGCCGCATGCTGGATCCCATCGCCGACAAGGTACTGGTGGCGGTGGCGCTGATGATGCTGGTGGCCGAAGGCACCTTCCGCAAGGATATTCCCGGCACCGGCGAAAGCGTCTTCAGCCTGCTGCGGCTGGTGCCCGCACTGATCATCCTCTCGCGCGAGATTCTGGTGTCGGGCCTGCGGGAATTTCTGGCCGGCACCCGTGTCAGCGTGCCGGTCACCAACGTGGCCAAGTTCAAGACCGCGGTGCAGATGATCGCCATCGGCGCCATGATCCTGACCCCGCTGGCCAGCGAATATGCGCCGGACCTGCCGGGCAAGACCTATACCGGGATCGCCTACATCCTGCTGTGGGTGGCCGCCGCCCTGACCGTCTATACTGGCGTGATCTATTTCAAGAACGGCATGGCGTATCTGCGCCCCGGCGTGACGCCGGATCGTTAGGCCGAAACCGTGGCCACGCCGCGGACTTCGTCGGCATACGCGGTCATCAAGGTCTCGGTCAGCGTGCCGGGCTTGAACTTGTAGGGCCCGATTTCCGACACCGGCGTGACTTCCGCCGCCGAACCGGTGAGGAAGCATTCGGTGAAGCCGCTCATCTCTTCCGGCTCGATATGGCGTTCGATCACGCGCACGCCGCGCGCCTTGGCGATGGCGATCACCGACTGGCGGGTCAGGCCATTGAGGAAGCAGTCGGGCGTCGGGGTGTGCAATTCGCCATCCTGCACGAAGAACACGTTGGCGCCGGTGGCTTCGGCGACATAGCCGCGATAGTCGAACATCAGCGCATCGGCATAGCCCTTGGCTTCCGCCTCATGCTTGGAGATGGTGCATATCATGTAGAGGCCGGCGGCCTTGGCATGCACCGGTTCGGTGTCGGGCGCGGGCCGGCGCCAGCGGGAAATATCCAGCCGGATGCCCTTCAGCTTTTCGGCCGGGCTGAAATAGGACGGCCAGGGCCAGCAGGCGATGGCGACATGGATCGTCGTGTTCTGCGCCGACACCGCCATCATCTCGCTGCCGCGGAAGGCGACGGGACGCAGGTAACCGTCCTTGATGTTCTGCACCGCGGCCGCGTCGATGCAGGCCTGGTTGATCTGGTCCTGGGTAAAGGGGATCGTCATGCCCAGGGTCTCGGCCGACTTGAACAGCCGTGCCGTATGTTCCTTCAGCTTGTAGATGGTGCCGTTGTAGATGCGCTGGCCCTCGAACACGCAGGAGCCGTAATGCAGGCCATGGGTCAGCACATGGGTCTTGGCGTCCTTCCAGGGCACCAATTTGCCGTCATACCAAAGCGAGCCGTCGCGCTGGTCGAAAGGGATCACGTCTGCCATCGAAAACGTCCTCAACACTAACCCGGGCGGGCTTGCCCGCCTTTGTGGGAGGGCCTAGTTTTTCTGTCATGTATTGCAGCATGTCCGGCGCGAAAACCGCAAGGGTCACAAGGGCTTTTTGGCCCCCTGCCGGGGCATGGCTGCCATGAGTTTGCCCCTGAATGGGATCGGCGCGGACGAACCGCACCTTCTGGTGGTCGATGACGACGAACGCCTGCGCGCCCTGCTGCAGCGCTACCTGTCCTCCAACGGCTACCGGGTGACCGCCGCGCCGGGCGCCGCCGACGCCCGCGCCCTGATGAAAAGCATGGAATTCGACCTGCTGATCCTGGACGTGATGATGCCTGGCGAGTCCGGCCTGGACCTGACCCAGAGCGTGCGCAAGGACAGCGCGGTTCCCATCCTGATGCTGACGGCGCGCGGCGATCCGGCCGACCGCATCGCCGGACTGGAACTGGGGGCCGATGACTACCTGCCCAAGCCGTTCGAGCCGCGCGAACTATTGTTGCGCGTCAATTCCCTGCTGCGGCGCTCAGCGCCGCCCGAAGTCCCGGCCGCCGGCCCCGTCCGCCTGGGCGAGGCGGTGTTCGATCCGGCCACCTCGCGCCTGATGCGCGGCGGCAAGCCGGTGAAGCTGACCGGCGCGGAAGCGGCCCTGCTGCAATTGTTCGCCACCCATGCCGGGCGGCCCTTTTCCCGCAGCGAACTCTGCAAGCGGCTGAATGTCGAGCTCGAACGGTCCATCGACGTGCAGGTGACGCGCCTGCGCCGCAAGATCGAGGAAGACCCCAAGCTGCCGCTGTACCTGCAGACCGTTCGCGGGGTTGGCTATATGCTGGTTCCAGATCGTGGGTGACGGCTTCACCGTCAAGCGGTTCCTGCCGCGCGGGCTGTTCGGCCGCTCGCTGATCATCATCGTCGCGCCGATCGTCATCCTGCAGGCGATCATCGCCTATGTGTTCTTCGAGCGCGACCTGGACACCACCACCCGAAGACTGGCCCGCGACGTGGCTGCCGACATGGCGCTGCTGGTGGCGCTGGAGGACAATCACCAGGGCGTGGAGCGCGAACGCTTGCGCACCCTGGCGGCGCGCCAGCTCAATTACCGTATCCGCTTTTTGCCGCGCGAAGACATCGCGCCCTATCGCGGCAAGCTGACCAGCACCATCGACCTGGCGCTGGACGACATTCTGGAACAGCGCATCGGCAGCGACCGCGATTTCCGCACCGCCCGCATCGGCGATGATTTCGAGATCCGCGTGGACGTGAAGGACGGCGTGCTGGCGGTCTTGGTGCCGCGCGATCGCGTCACCGTTTCCAAGCCGGATATCTTCATCCTCTGGATGGTGGGTTCCTCGCTGCTGCTGATGGGCATCGCCATCCTGTTCCTGCGCAACCAGGTGCGGCCCATCGAGCGGCTGGCCCGCGCCGCCGACAGTTTCGGCAAGGGCCGCGCCGTGCCCGACTTCAAGCCCTATGGCGCCACCGAAGTGCGCCGCGCCGCCCAGGCCTTCATCACCATGCGCGACCGGCTGGAGCGCCATGTGACCCAGCGCACCGAAATGCTGGCGGGGGTCAGCCACGACCTGAAGACGCCGCTGACCCGGTTGAAGCTGGCGCTGGCCATGATGGAAGGCGATCAGGAGACCGGTCCCATGCGCGCCGACATCGCCGAGATGGAGCATATGCTGGACGAATATCTGGCCTTTGCCCGGGGCGAAGGCGGCGAGGAGAGCGCCGTCACCGACCTGGGCGAGATGGTGCGCGATGCCGCCGCCGCTGCCGCCAGGGCGCGCCAGCGGGGCGCCATCGACGTGACCGCGCCCAATCACATTGATGTCAGCGTCAAGCGCGCGGGCCTGCGCCGCGTGCTGGCCAACCTTCTGGACAATGCCCTCAAGCACGGCACCAAGGTCGCGGTCGCGCTGACTCAGGGGGACCGGGTGGTGGAAATCGCGGTGGAAGACAATGGCCCGGGCATCGCGCCGGACCGTTATGAAGAAGCCTTCCGACCCTTCCGCCGGCTGGACCAGGGCCGCAATTTGCAAAGCGGCGGTTCCGGGCTTGGGCTTGCCATCGCCCGCGACATCGCGCGGGCGCATGGCGGGGATATTCTTTTGGGCAAGAGCGCGCTGGGCGGTTTGAAGGCGACAATCCGGTTGCCGGTTTAGCCGCCTCACCCTTCGGCAAGCTCAGGTGAGGATCAGCGCAATTCCTCGGCCCGTTTGCGTGCGGCAGCGACCGCGCGCTTCATCAGCGGCGTCAGCCCATCATTCGCCATCAGTACGCCCAGCGCCGCCGCCGTGGTACCGCCGGGGCTGGTAACGGCTTCGCGCAAGGCCGATGCCGGTGAGTTGTCCGCCGCCAGCAAGGCGCCGGCCCCCGCCACGGTGGCGCGGGCAAATTTCTCGGCCTGGGTGCGGGGCAGGCCTTCGGCCATGCCGGCCTCGGTCAGGGCCTCCACCATCAGGAACAGATAGGCGGGCCCGGAGCCCGACACCGCCGTGACGCTGTCGATCAGATTTTCCCTTGCCACCCATTCGGTGGCGCCCAGCGCCGACAGCAAGGATGCGGCACGCTTCCTGTCCGCCGCCGTTGCGCCCTTGGCCGCATAAAGCCCGCTGATGCCCGCGCCAATGGCGCCCGGTGTGTTGGGCATGGCGCGGATGATCCGCGCCTTCTTTCCCCACGCCTTAGACAACGCCGCCACCGAAGTGCCCGCCGCGATGGAAATCATCAGCGCGCCGTTCGCTGCGAAGTTTGCCAGCGCCGGCGCTTCGCCCTTCAACACCTGCGGCTTGATCGCCACCAGGCAGACCGACGGTCTGGTTTTGACCTGGGACGGCGCAGCGACCAGCGCGATCTTTTTCGCCTTGGCGAGCTTCTTGAGTTCCGTTGACGGCTTGGGTTCGACCACGGTGATGGATTTGACGCCGCGGTTCAGCCAGCCCTTGAGCAAGGCTGAACCCATGCGGCCTGCACCGACGAGAAGAATGCTCACGCTTGGCCGGCGCACTCCAGCACCGCCGATGCGATGGCGTCTTCCGCCGTCTTGCCGCCCCACAGCACGAACTGGAAGGCGGGGTAGTAATGCTCGCAGGCTTCCAGCGCCAGGTTCAGCAGCGCCTCGCACTGGGCGGCGCTGGCTTCGGCGTCCGGGAAGATCATGGCGTGGCGGAAGATGATGGTGCCGTCCTGGGGCCACAGGTCGAAATGGCCGATCCACAGCTTGGCGTTCACATGCATCAGGAGGTCGGCCACGTTCTGGCGGCGCACCCCTTCGCTGATCCGCATGTCGAAGGCGCTGGACAGGTGCAGGGACTGCAGGTCCTCCCGCCAGGAGAAGTTGAAGTGATGGTCGCTCCACTTGCCGGCTACCGACAGGTTCAGCTCGTCCCGGCCCGCCCGCTCGAACGCCCAGCCATTCTGCTCCACCGCCCGCTCCAGGAGGTCGAGCGGGTGCAGGGTGTCCAGCGGCTCGTCATCCAGGTGGGTAAAGGTCATTGGAGCAACTCCAGCCACAAAACGAAGCAGTTGCGATCCAAACTGGCACAAGATTTAGAGAAAACAAGAGTCCGGGACTCGCCATCCCCGTCCGCGGAAAAGATTCCACAGCTTTGAATCCGCTCACAGATTCCGGCACCGGGAGCCGTGGATGACTCCTAAGTGTTTGATTTGGATTCCAAAGCCGCCACACGGGCCGCCAGCGCGTCGTTTTCGGCGCGGGCCTTGGCCGCCATCGCCTTGACCGCTTCAAATTCCTCGCGCGGTACGAAATCCATGTCGGCCACCAGCCGTTCCAGCCGCTGGCGCATGAAGGTGTCGATCTCGGTGCGCACGCTCTGGGCCATGCCGGCCGCATCGGTGAAGGCCTTCGCCACGCCATCCAGGAACGGATTGTCGGTCTGCGCCATAAGAACCTCCACTTTACAGCTCTATATGGCCGTCAGCCACGCTTGACACAAGCCGCGAAGCAGGCCCGTTTACCGCACAATGATCCAGGCCCTGCTCCCCTTCCCCAATATCGACCCGGTGGCATTGCACATCTGGGGGCCGCTGGAAGTCCGTTGGTACGCCCTCTCCTATATTGCCGGGCTGGTGCTGGCCTGGTGGGGCATCGCGCGGGTGCTGCGCGACAAGGCCCTTTGGGCCCATCCCCCCTTCAACGGCAAGCCGCCCGCCACCGAGGACGAGATCGGCGATCTGTTGGTCTGGGTCACCTTCGGCGTCATCCTGGGCGGCCGGCTGGGCTGGGTTCTGATCTACGGCACCCTGCTGTGCAGCGTCACGCCCGACTATGCCCGCTTCTGCGACGGGTTGCCGATGGGCTTCCTCACCGATCCGGTCCGCGTCATCGCGGCCTGGGAAGGCGGCATGTCCTTCCATGGCGGGCTGTTAGGCGCGGTCACTGCTCTTTGGCTGTTCGCCCGCCGCCGCAAGCTCAACCTGCTGGCGCTGGGGGATCTGGCCTGCGCCTTCGCGCCGGTCGGGATATTTCTTGCCCGCATCGCCAACTTCATCAATGGCGAACTCTGGGGCCGGACCAGCGACGCATCCTGGGCGATGATCTTCCCGCGCGACGAACTGCACATCCCGCGCCATCCCAGCCAGCTTTACGAGGCGGCGCTGGAAGGATTGGTGTTGCTGGTCCTGCTGCAGATCGCGCTGCGTGTCTTCCGCGCCCATCAGCGTCCCGGCCTGATCTCGGCCCTGTTCTTCCTAGGGTATGGCACCTTCCGCTTCATCTGCGAATTCTTCCGCGAGCCCGATGCCGCCTTCCTCGGCCCGGTCAGCATGGGCATGGCCCTGTCCATTCCCATCTGGCTGACGGCCGGCGCGCTGTCCTGGCTCGCCTATACAAGGCCGCGCACCGCATGAGTCTGAAAGCGCGCATCGCCGCTCTTGTCGAGGCCCAGGGCCCGATGTCGGTGGCGCAGTTCATGACCATCGCGCTGCTGGATCCCAAGGACGGCTATTATCCCAACCGCGAGGCCATCGGCGCCGCAGGCGACTTCATTACCGCCCCGGAAGTCAGCCAGATGTTCGGCGAGATGATCGGGCTGTGGCTGGTGCAGGCCTGGGCCGACCAAGGCTGCCCCAAGAATCCGCGCCTGGTCGAGCTGGGGCCCGGACGCGGTACCTTGATGGCCGATATCCTGCGCACCGCGGCGGTAGCGCCCGAATTCCTTGCCGACCTGGACGTGGTGATGATCGAGGCCAGCCCGGCAATGCAGGCCCAGCAGGCCGACAAGCTGCGCGGGCTTGGCGCGGATCTTTCGTGGCAGGCCCAGTTCGACGATCACCTGAGCGACCGGCCGCTGTTCCTGGTGGCCAACGAATTCTTCGACGCCCTGCCCGTGCGCCAATATGTCAAAACCGAACGCGGCTGGTGCGAGCGCATGGTGACGGCGCTGGACGGCGAGCTGCAATTCGCGCTGGCCCCCGTGCCGGCACCCAAGGCGAGCGTGCCCGCCGGGCGCGAAGCGGCGCCCGATGGCGGGGTGTTCGAGACCTCGCCCGCCTCCACGGCACTGGCCGAAGAGATTGCCCGCATCATCGCCACCAAGGGCGGCGCCAGCCTGATCCTGGATTACGGCTATGGCGAAGCGGCCGGCTTTTCGGAAACCCTGCAGGCCGTCAGCGGTCATCGTTTCGCCGAGGCGTTGTACGATCCTGGCCATGACGATATTTCGGCCCATGTGGATTTCGCGGCCCTGGCCGCCGCGGGCAAGCGCGGCGGCGCAAGCGTGTTCGGACCCACGACCCAGGGCATGTTCCTGGCCAATATCGGCATCACCGAACGCGCCGAGCAATTGATGAAGGCCAATCCGGAATCCTCCCGCGATCTTCTGACCGCCATCGAGCGGCTGATCGGCAACGACCAGATGGGCCAGCTGTTCAAGGTGCTGGCCTTCGCGCCGCCGTCCATCAGCGACATGGCGGGGTTTGCACCGTGACGCGGCGGGAATCGGAAACCCTCAAGGCGCCGGGAATCGCGCACGGGTTTTTCGGACGCGAAGGCGGCGTTTCCACCGGCATTTATGAATCCCGCAATTGCGGCCCCGGATCGAACGACGCGCCGGAGGCGGTCGCGGAAAATCGCCGCCGGATCGCGGCCGTATTGATCCCGGGCGGCGAGCCACCTCAGCTTGTCAGCCTCAGCCAGGTTCACAGCCCCATCGTGCACACGCTTCCTGCCTGGGGCAGCGAAACCGGCAAGCGCCTGGAAGGCGACGCCATGGTTACCGCCACGCCGGGCCTGGCCCTGGGCATCCTGACCGCCGATTGCGCGCCGGTGCTGCTGGCCGATCCCAGGGCAAAGGTGATCGGCGCCGCCCATGCCGGATGGAAGGGTGCGCTGGGCGGGGTGCTGGAAGCCACCGTGGAGGCGATGGAAAAACTGGGCGCCCAGCGGATGCGCATCCAGGCCGTGATCGGTCCCAGCATCAGCCAGGACGCTTACGAAGTGGGCTGGGACTTCCGCGACCGTTTCCTGAAACTGGGTTTGCGCAATCGCCGCTTTTTCGTGCCCTCGGACAAGGAAGGCCATTACCGCTTCGATTTGCCCGGCTATGCGGCCCACCGGCTGACCGCCGCAGGCGCCGGATCGGTGGAATCGCTGGGGGTCTGCACCTATCCGCCGGAAAACGGCTATTTCAGCTTCCGCCGCACCACCCATGCGGGCGAACCCGATTATGGGCGGCAAATCTCGGCCATTGTGCTGACCGGGTAACAGCGGCGTTTGCGACCGTTGCGGGGATTGGTGGCAGCCGCTAAAAGCGCGTCATCAAAGTTTCACGGGGCGCACGGTCGATGACGGATCTGAACGGATCGCGGGGCATGCGCCTCATCACCGGAAATTCCAACCGTCCGCTGGTCGATGCCATCAGCGCCCATCTGGGCCTGGTCCCGGTCAATGCCGATGTCCGCCGATTCGCCGACGACGAAGTGTTCGTCGAAATCCATGAGAATGTCCGCGGCGAGGACATGTTCGTGATCCAGTCCACCAGCGCGCCGGCCAACGACAATCTGATGGAATTGCTGATCATGATCGATGCGCTGCGCCGCGCTTCGGCCCGGCGCATCACCGCGGTGATTCCCTATTTCGGTTATGCCCGCCAGGACCGCAAAGTCGGCCCGCGCACGCCCATCTCGGCCAAGCTGGTCGCCAACCTGATCACCGAAGCGGGCGCCAACCGCGTGCTGACGGTGGACCTGCATGCCGGCCAGATCCAGGGCTTCTTCGACATTCCCACCGACAATCTGTTCGCCATGCCGGTGATCGTGAAGGACATCGAGGCCCATCTGGGCGGCAAGGAGCCGATGGTGGTGTCGCCCGATGTCGGCGGCGTGGTGCGCGCCCGTGCTTTGGCGCGGCGGCTGGGCACCGACCTGGCCATCGTGGACAAGCGCCGCGAAAAGGCCGGCGTGTCGGAAGTGATGAATATCATCGGCGATGTCGAGGGGCGGCCCTGTATCCTGATCGACGATATCGTCGATTCCGGCGGCACCCTGTGCAACGCCGCCGAGGCACTGCTGAAGAACGGCGCCACCGAAGTCTATGCCTATTGCACCCATGGCGTGTTGTCGGGCAAGGCGGTGGACCGTATCGCCGGCTCCAAGCTCAAATCCATGGTGGTGACCGATTCCATCGAGCCGACCCCGCTGATGAAGACCTGCGCCAACCTGCGCACCATCTCCATCGCCCCGCTGCTGGGCGAAGCGATGCGGCGCATCAACAACGAAGCGTCGGTCTCAAGTCTTTTTGATTGACCCCCATCCGTCGCAGCTCGGGTTTGCCAAGTCGCAAACACCTCGCTGCGACACCTTCCCCCGCTCGTCGCTTCGCTCGCGGGGAAAGAAGCTGTCGGATGCTGAGAGTCGCCGCGCGAAATGCGCGGCTCGAGCTTGCTAAGCCAGCAGCGAAATCACCACGGCTTCGACGACCACCGCCAGCACCCAGTGGCCACCGTCGATCACGGTCAGCATGAAGCTGCGCTGCTGGAACAGGTTGTTGACCAGGATGGAGGTCAGGAGGAACCCGACCCCGATGGTGGCGCCCGCCACCGCGCTGGCCGCCACCCCCATCACCCCCAGATTGGTCAGCAGCTGGTAGAGCACCGCCGACATCACGCAGGCCGACAGGAAGGCCACCAGCAGGGGCGTCTTGGGCATGGGTTTGCCCTTGCAGTCGTCCGGGTTCTGCCCCAGCGCCCGCTGCCAGGGCCTGCCCAGGGCGGTGTACCAGACCGCGCCGAGCAGCCAGCCGGCCAGGCCCGCCGCCAGGATCACGATGATGGGATTGTGCATGTGGTTCTTCCCCTTGTTTTCCGCAGGCTAGCACGGCTTTTAGGGCCGCAAAGCGCCGGTTGCGCGAGGGAGGCCCTTGCGCTAAAAGCCTCGCCTTTCCGGGGGGCAAAGCCCTTTTCCGGGCACCGAAGGATCAGGAAAAATGGCGCAGGCTCAAGCACTTAAGGTCGAAGCTCGTGATGGCACGGGCAAGGGTCCCGCCTACCAGGCACGCCTGAAGGGCCTGATTCCGGCCGTTGTCTATGGCGGCAGCGACAAGCCCATGAACGTGGCCGTGGACAGCCGCACCCTGGAGCGCGCCATCGAGGCAGGCCATTTCCTCACCACCCTGTTCACCCTGGACGGCGCCGGCGCCAAGATCCGCGTGATCCCGCGCGAAGTGCAGCTGGACCCGGTCAGCGACCGTCCCGTGCATGTCGATTTCATGCGCCTGGCCGAAGGCGCCACCGTGCGCCTGGATATCCCGGTGCATTTCAATGGCCAGGATGTTTCCCCGGGTCTGAAGAAGGGCGGCGTGCTGAACATCGTGCGCCACTCCATCGCCCTGATCTGCCCGGCCGACTCCATCCCGAACACCGTGGAAGTGGACGTTTCGGCGCTGGACATCAACGAGTCCATCCACATCAGCACCCTGAACCTGCCCAAGGGCGCGAAGCCGGTCATCAAGGGCCGTGACTTCACCGTCTGCTCCATCGTCGCGCCGACCAGCGTGATCGAAGAGCAGCGCGCTGCCGCGGCTGCCGCCTCGGCGCCTGCCGCCGAAGCTGCCCCTGCCGCCGGTGCCGCCGCCGCGCCTGCCGCTGGTGCTGCCGCTGCCGCACCTGCCGCCGGCGCCAAGCCTGCTGCCGGCGCCAAGCCCGCCGCTGCTCCGGCCAAGAAGTAATCCAGCGCCGAAGGGGGCGGCATGGATACGCCGCTTCTCATCGCCGGCCTGGGCAATCCTGGTTCGCAATATGCCAGGAACCGGCACAATGCCGGCTTCATCGTCGTGGACGAGCTGCACGCCCATCACAAGTTCGGTCCCTGGAAGGCCAAGTTCGACGGCTTGCTGTCGGAAGGCACGCTGGCGGGGCGCAAGACGTACCTCCTGAAGCCACAGACCTTCATGAACCTTTCGGGTGACTCCATCGCGCCGGCCTTGCGCTTCTACAAGCTGCCCCTGGAGGCGCTGGTGGTGGTGCATGACGAGATCGACCTGGCGGCCGGCAAGCTGAAAGTGAAAACCGGCGGCGGCGATGCCGGCCAGAACGGACTGCGCTCCATCACTGCCGCGCTGGGGCCCGACTATCGCCGGGTGCGGCTGGGCATCGGCCATCCCGGCGACAAGGACCGGGTGACCGGACATGTGCTGCAGAACTTCAGTACGGACGAAATCGCCTGGCTGAAGCCGCTGGTGGACGCGATGGTCGAGGCCGCGCCGATGCTGGCCAAAGACGATGATGCCGGATTCATGAGCAAGGTGGCGCTGCTGACCGCGCCGCCCAAACCTCCCAAAGAGCCAAAGAAGAAAGATACCGAGTAATGGGTTTCAAATGCGGAATCGTGGGCCTGCCCAATGTCGGCAAGTCCACCCTGTTCAACGCCCTCACCCAGACGGCGGCGGCGCAGGCGGCCAATTATCCCTTCTGCACCATCGAGCCCAATGTCGGCGACGTGGCGGTGCCCGATCCGCGGCTGGAGACGCTGGCCAGGATTGCCGGGTCGCAGGAGATCATTCCCACCCGCATCACGTTTGTCGACATTGCCGGCCTGGTGCGCGGCGCGTCCAAGGGCGAAGGGCTGGGCAACCAGTTCCTGGCAAATATCCGCGAAGTGGATGCGGTGGCCCATGTGCTGCGCTGTTTCGAGGATAACGACATCACCCATGTCGAAGGCAAAATCGATCCGGTTTCCGACGCCGAGACGGTGGAAACCGAGCTCATGCTGGCCGACCTGGAAAGCCTGGAAAAGCGCATCAAGCCGCTGGAGAAGAAAGCCAATAGCGGCGAGAAGGAAGCCAAGGAACAACTGGCGCTGATGATGAAGGCGGTGGTGTTGCTGCGCGAAGGCAAGCCCGCCCGCCGTGCCGAACTGTCGGCCGACGAACGCGGCCCCTACAGCCAGCTGGGCCTGATGACGGCCAAGCCGGTGCTGTATGTCTGCAATGTCGAGGAAGCTTCAGCCGCCACCGGCAACGCGATTTCCGCCAAGGTCGAAGCCATGGCCAAGGCGGAAGGCGCGCGCAGCGTGGTGATCTCGGCCAAGATCGAGGAAGAGATCGCCCAGATGCCGGGCACCGACCGACCAGACTTCCTGGAAAGCCTGGGGCTGGAAGAACCGGGCCTGAACCGCCTGATCCGCACCGGCTACGAATTGCTGGGCCTGCTCACCTTCTTCACCGTAGGGCCGAAGGAAGCCCGCGCCTGGACCGTGACCAAGGGCTCCAAGGGCCCGCAGGCTGCCGGCGTTATCCATACTGATTTCGAGCAGGGCTATATCCGCGCCGAAACCATCGCCTTTGACGACTATGTCGCCGGCAAGGGCGAAGCCGGCGCGCGCGAGGCAGGCAAGTTCCGGCTGGAAGGCAAAGAGTATGTCGTCACCGACGGCGACGTCATGCATTTCCGGTTCAACAACTAACCAAACTGGCACACAGAATTTTGTGATCTGGGCGGGAGCGTCGCGCGGAGCGGGCTTAGCGCCCGTGAGCACGCGCGACGAACCCAGCAAGTGCCCTTGGCTAGCGCATCGACGCTTCGATATTGCCGCCGTCCACCGTGACGACCGCCGCCGTGGTCTTGGTCGCCGTCGCCAGATAGACGAAGGCATCGGCCACGTCTTCCGCCGTCACTTCGCGCTTGAGCAGGTTGCCGGCCATATAATCGGATTCCGACAATCCACGCGCCTTCGAGCGCGCTGCCACCATGTCGTCGGTCAGAAGGCCGGACCGGATGCGGTCGGCATTGACCGCATTGGCGCGAATGCCGTCCTTGCCGTGGTCCAGCGCATATTGCTTGACCAGGAACAGGGTCGCCGCCTTGGGCAGGCCATAGGGGCCGAAATCCTTGCCCGGATTGACCGCCTGCTTCGACGTATTGAACAGCAAACAACCGAAGGTGCCCTGGGCCTGCATGATGCGGGTGGCCTGCTGCGCCACCGCCTGGTGGGCCCAGAAATTCAGCTCGAACGACTTGCGCAGGATTTCGTCATCCACCTGGCCGATGGTGCCCTGCCAGGCCGCGCCGGCATTGGACACCACGATATCTACGCCGCCAAAGGCCGACACCACGGCATCGAACGCCGCCCGCACCGATTGCGGCTGGGTGACATCGCATTCCACGGCCAGCGCCTTGCCGCCGATCTTTTTCGCAACCGCCTTGGCCGCGTCCAGGTCACGGTCCAGCACGGCGACTTCGGCGCCTTCCCTGGCCATGGCGCGCGCCGTGGCGGCGCCGATGCCCGAACCGCCGCCGGTGATCACCGCCACCTGGCGGGCCAGCGACTTCTCGTTGGACTTGCCCAGCTTGGCCTGTTCCAGCGACCAGTATTCCACTTCGAACATGTCGAATTCGCTGATGCTGCGATATTCGCCCATCGCCTCGGCGTCGGTGATGACGGCCACGGCATTCTCGGCGATGTCGGCGGCTATGGCCGCGTCCTTGGCCGAGCCGCCCATGCCAAACATGCCCACGCCCGGCACTAGGATGACACGCGGCAGCGGGTCCAGTTCCTTTTTCTTCACTGCGCTCCTGGCGTTGTTCTCTTCGAAATATCGGTGATAGCGCGCGACATAGGCGGCCACCGCCTCGTGCACATCCTTGGCCCACTGCTCCAGCTTGCCGGATACCGGCGCCGGCACGATCACCGGCCAGTTCTTGGTGCGGATGGTGTGGTCGGGGGTGACCACGCCGACCTGGCTGTAGCGCGCCAGTTCGGCGCCGTTCACGTAATTCAAGATCTGTTCGTTGGTGCGGAAATCCAGCAACTGGCGCCTGGCGGTGCCGGCCATCGCATTCTTCTCGATCGCCACCGCGCCGCGCAGGATGGGCGCGATTTCCGGCAGCAAGGCGATGTTGGCCGGCAGCTTGGCGGGCACAATCGTCTTGCGCTGAAGCTTCAGGCGTTCTTCCGCCATCGTGACGAATTCGATCATGCGGCCATAAGCCTGCTCGGCCGTATCACCCATGGTGAAGATGCCATGCTGCAACAGGATCAGGCCTTCGGCCCCGGGATGCTTGTCAAACACCTCGATCACCGCCTTGGCCAGCGCAAAGCCGGGAATGGTGTAGGGCACATAGGCGACGCGGTCGCCGTAGACTTCCTGTACCAGCGCCTTGTTGTCGGGCTGGTCGGTCAGCGCCAGCACGGCGGTGGAATGGACATGGTCGATGAACTTGTGCGGCAGGAAGGCGTGCAGCAAGGTTTCCACCGACGGATTGGGTGACGAGGAATCCAGCAGGTTGATGCGCTGGAAATTGACCATGTCTTCGTCGGACAGCCTGTCCAGCTTGCGCAACTTGCGCAGGGGTTCCAGGCGCACCGCCGGCAGACCCGCCGGCTCGATCACACCCATGTCCCAGCCCGATCCCTTGATGCAGATCACGTCCACATCATCGCCCAGTTGGTCTTTCACGGTCGTCTTGACCGAGGTGTTGCCGCCGCCATGCAGCACCATCCTGGGATCGCTGCCCAGAAGGCGCGTGGTGTAGGTGCGCACCGCCAGGTCCGCATTCACGCCCTTGGGCGCGTAACGGGTGACGAATTCCTGGGCGTCCTTGTCGGACCAACCGCTCTTCATTGTCCGGCCTTGTGTGGAAAAAGGCTGCGCAAGCCTTCGGGTGTGGCGGCGCAGGTACCGCGTTCGGTGATGAAACCGGTCACCAGCCGCGCCGGGGTGACATCGAAACCGGGATTGGCAGCACCGCTGCCGGGCGCGGCGATTTCCACGATTGCCACGGAACCGTCAGGGAGGCGGCCTGCCATTTTCAGCACTTCGTCTTCGCTGCGTTCCTCGATGGGGATGTCGCGGCCGCTATCCAGCGTCCAGTCGATGGTAGAACTGGGCAGCGCCACATAGAAGGGCACGTTATTGTCCCTGGCGGCCAGCGCCTTCAGATACGTGCCGATCTTGTTGGCGACATCGCCATGGGCGGTGACGCGGTCGGTGCCCACGATCACCATGTCCACTTCGCCGGCCTGCATGTAATGGCCGCCGGCATTGTCGGCCAGTATGGTGTGGTCCACGCCATGGCTGCCGAGTTCAAACGCGGTCAGCGAGGCACCCTGGTTGCGCGGGCGGGTTTCGTCCACCCAGACATGCAGCGAAATGCCATCGTCATGCGCTAGGTAGATTGGCGCCAGCGCGGTGCCGTAATCCACCGTCGCCAGCCAGCCGGCATTGCAATGGGTCAGGATGTTGACGGTCTTGCCCGGCTTCCTGGCGGCGATGTCGCGGATGATCTTCAGGCCGTTCCGGCCGATCGCTTCGCTCATCGCCACGTCTTCGTCGGCGATTGTCGCGGCTTCCTGCCAGGCCAGCGCGGCACGCGCCTCGCACGGCTGGTTCAGCAGCGCGCCGCGCATGCGCCACAGCGCCCATTTCAGGTTGATGGCGGTGGGCCGGGTCTCGGCCAGCATCTCCACCACCTTCTGGATATGTTCGTCGGAGGCGTCTTCGCGCACTGCCAGCGCCAGGCCGTATGCACCCACCGCGCCGATCAACGGCGCGCCGCGGGTCTGCATGGTGAGGATGGCATGCGCGGCGGCTTCCGCGTTGCGCAGGGTCAGTGTGGCGAACTCATGCGGCAGCTTGGTCTGGTCGATGATGCCGAAGGCATCCTCGCCGATGGGCCAGACGGAGCGGTAGTGAGTGCCGTTGATCTTCATGGTGCGGAGGGAACCGTCGCCTTCATGGAGGGATAGTCGCAGAACTTCGCATACCAGGCCGATAACTTGGGGCGGGAACTCTTCCAATCAAGATCGGGCAGCCGGAAATCGACATAGCCGAGCGCGCAACCGATGGAAATCTCGCCGATGGTGGGATCCTTGGCGAAGTTCACCCGCTCCAGCGCGTCCAGCGCCGCCAGCACCGTGTCCATCTGGCGCTTGCGCGCCGCTTCCGGCACAGGATTTTCGCGGCCCAGGATCACATACGCCACCGCGGCATCGGCAATGCCGTCGCCCAGTGCCGCCAGTCCCAGAGCTTTCCAGCGCCCGTTATTTTGCTTGAAGATGTTCATGCCGGGGAAGAAGTTTCCGCCGCCGGCATGGTTGAGATATTCGCAGATCACCGGTGAATCGATCAGCACCGAGCCGTCATCCAGCACCAGTGCCGGAATCTTGCCCAAGGGATTGATGCGGCGGAACTCCGGCTCCTGCATCGGCAGGGTGCGGATCTCCTCCAGCTTCAGGCCCAGCTCATGGGCGATGACGCGGCACTTGCGCGCGAAGGGCGAGGCCGCATTGCCGTAGAGCTTCATCACTTTTCTCCAGCGCGATGCGGGCGCATCGCTTAGTGCCCCTCAAAGGCGACCAGCGCCGTCACCGGCTTGCCGATGGCCCGCAGCTTGTCGGCGCCGCCCAGTTCCGGCAGGTCGATCACGAAGGAACAGCCCACGATATTGGCGCCGGCCCGTTCCAGCAGCTTGATGCCGGCAAAGGCGGTGCCGCCGGTGGCGATCAGATCATCGACCAGAAGCACGCGCTCGCCCTTTTCCAGGGCGTCGATATGTATCTCGATCCGGTCCCGGCCATATTCCAGGTCGTAATCCTCGCCGATCACGGTGTGGGGCAGCTTGCCCTTCTTGCGCACGGGGATGAAACCCACCGACAGCTGGTGCGCCACCGCGCCGCCCAGGATGAAGCCGCGCGCTTCCAGCCCCGCGACCTTGTCGATCTTCAGGCCGGCGTAAGGCTGCACCATCTCGTCCACCGCGCGACGGAAGGCGCGCGGATTGCCCAAGAGGGTGGTGATGTCGCGGAACATGATCCCCGGCTTGGGATAGTCGGGAATGGTGCGGATCGTGTCCTTGTAGTCCATGGGATCAAGCCTTTTTGAGAACGCGGCCGGCGACCGCATCGAGTTTCGCCACCAGGGCGGGGTCGCGCTTGTCAGGCGCGGTGATCAGCGCCATGTCCAGCATGGTTTCCACGCCCAGCGGGCAAGGCTGGCGGTCCGGCCCGAGCTTGGGCGCCACCGCCTGGATCAGGCGGCGGGCATTGGCGGCGTTCTGGGTCATCACCTTGATCACCGCATCCACCGTCACCGAGTCATGATCGTCGTGCCAGCAGTCGTAATCGGTGACCATTCCGACAATGGCGTAGGGCAGTTCGGCCTCGCGGGCCAGCTTGGCTTCGGGCATTGCGGTCATGCCGATCACGCTGCAATCCCAGCTGCGATAGAGGAAGCTTTCGGCGCGGGTCGAGAATTGCGGCCCCTCCATGCAGATATAGGTGCCGCCTTCGCTGTGATCGATCTTGCTTTCGCGCGCCGCCAGGGTTAGGGCGCCCGAAAGGCGCGGGCAGACCGGATGGGCCATGGGCACATGGGCGACAAAACCGGGGCCGAAGAAGCTTTTCTCGCGCGCGAAGGTGCGGTCGATGAACTGATCCGCCATCACGAAAGTGCCGGGCGGAAGTTCCTCCTTCAGCGAACCACAGGCCGAGACGCTGATCAGGTCGGTGACGCCGATCCGCTTGAGCACATCGACATTGGCGCGGTAGTTGATCGAGCTGGGGGTCTGGACATGGCCGCGGCCGTGGCGGGGCAGGAACACCAGGTCCACGCCCTGGAAGGTTCCGGTCAGAAGCTGGTCCGACGGCTCGCCCCAGGGGCTTTTGACCGTCTGCCACTGGGCATTTTCCAGACCGTCGATCTGGTAGACGCCCGAACCACCGATGATGCCGAGAACTGTTTTGCTCATTAAGGAAGGCGCTCCCGCTCGCGCGGACGCGCATGAAATAGGGCGCTCTCCGCTAGGAAAGCGCCCTTTTATCATGGTGGGTCCGGGGGGCAATCCCCCGGATTTATGACAATTAATGCTGGTCTTTCCAGAGCTTGCGGTAGGCGGCGAAGAGGAGGCCCGCCAGCACGATCAGGAACGCCATGGTGCCGAAGCCGAAGCGCTTGCGCTCTTCCATCTTGGGCTCGCTGGCCCAGGCCAGGAAGGTCACCACGTCATGGGCCTGCTGCTCGATGGTGGCCTTGGTGCCGTCCGAATAGGTCACGCCATTGGCGGCGAGCGGCGACGGCATGGAGATGTTCCAGCCTTCGAAATAGGGATTGAAATACTTGTTCGCGGTCACCTTGAAACCGGCCGGGGCCTTTTCATGGAAGCCGGTCAGGATCGAATAGACATACTGGGCGCCGCCTTCGCGGGCCTTGACGATCATCGACAGGTCCGGCGGCAGGGCGCCGCCATTGTTGGCGCGGGCCGCATTCTCGTTGGGATAGGGCGGCGGGAAATGATCGGCCAGGGTGGCGGAACGCATCAGGGGCACGCCCTTTTCGTCGGTGGTCTCGCCCTTGTCGTTGGGTTCGGCCGGGACCTTCACCGCAGCGGCCAGCGCCTTGGCCTGGGCCTCGGTGAATTCGGGGCCGCCCTTTTCGTCCAGGTTATGGAACGACAGGTGGTTGGCGGCATGGCAGGCGGCGCAGACTTCCTTGTAAACTTGGAAGCCGCGCTGCAGGGCGCCGCGGTCATAGGTGCCGAACGGCCCTTCGAACGAGAACTTCTCGTCCTTGGGGTGCAGGCGCTTGGTGTCGATGCCTTCGGCGAAAGCCGCGCTGGAAACCAGCAGACCGGCAACCAATCCGAGAGAAAGAGTCTTCAGGTGCATGGTCATTCTCATTCGGCCGGAGTGGCGGCGTTATCGCCGAACACGGATTGCGCGATGGAGGCGGGAAGCTTTTTTGGCGTCTCGATCAGGCCGATGATCGGCATGATCAACCAGAAGAAGGCGAAGTAGTAGAGCGAGGCGATACGGGCGACCCACACCAGCGGGATGCCGAAGCGCGCCGCATCAACCGCCTGCGCACCGCAGTAACCCAGCAGAACGCAGCACACCGCGAAGGCCCAGAAGAACTGCTTCATCAGCGGGCGGAAGCGGCAGGAGCGCACCCGGCTGGTGTCCAGCCACGGGATGAACACCAAGGTCACGATGGCGCCGCCCATCACGATCACGCCCAGCAGCTTGTTCGGGATCGAACGCAGCATGGCGTAGAAGGGCAGCAGGTACCATTCCGGCACAATGTCCGGCGGGGTCACCAGCGGATTGGCCGGCTGGTAATTGTCCGGATTGCCGAAGAAGTCGGGCGAATAAAAGACAAAGCCCGCGAACAGGATGACGAACAGCACCAGATAGAAGGCGTCTTTAACCGTGTAATAGGGGTGGAAAGGCAACGTGTCCTGCGGGCTCTTCACATCGATGCCCAGCGGGTTGTTGTTGCCCGGCACGTGCAGCGCCCAGATATGCAGCCCCACGACACCGGCGATGATGAAGGGCAGCAGATAGTGCAGCGAGAAGAAGCGGTTCAGGGTGGCATCACCCACCGCGAAGTCGCCCCACAGCCAGGTGGCGATGTGGTTGCCGATCACCGGGATGGCGCTGAACAGGTTGGTGATGACCGTGGCGCCCCAGAAGGACATCTGGCCCCAGGGCAGCACGTAACCGAAGAAGGCAGTGGCCATCATCAGGAGATAGATCAGAACGCCGATGATCCAGATCAGCTCGCGCGGCGCCTTGTAGGAGCCGTAATACAGGCCGCGGAACATGTGGATGTAGACCGCCAGGAAGAACATGGACGCGCCATTGGCGTGCATGTAGCGGATCAGCCAGCCGTAATTCACATCGCGCATGATGGCTTCGACGCTGTCGAAGGCCAGGCCCGCATTGGCGACATAGTGCATCGCCAGCACCACGCCGGTGATGATCTGCACGCCAAGGCAGAAGGTCAGGATGCCGCCAAACGTGTACCAGATGTTCAGGTTACGCGGCGTGGGGAAGGTCTGCATCGTGTCGTGCATGAGGCGCGGCAACGGCAGGCGGGCGTCGAGCCAACGCTCGAAACCGGACTTGGGATTGTAGGTCGAAGGGCCAGACATATGTGTTCTCCTCAACCGACCTTGATACGGGTGTCAGACAGAAACGCGTAGGGCGGCACGGGCAGATTCTCCGGCGCCGGGCCTTTGCGGATGCGTCCCGCCGTGTCGTACATCGAACCATGGCAGTGGCAGAGCCAGCCGCCATATTCACCTTCCGGGATCGCCGGGGTGGAAACCGTGGGGATGCAGCCCAGATGGGTGCAGACGCCGATCAGCACCAGCCATTCCGGCTTGATGGCGCGGTTGGCGTCGGTGGCCGGCAGGTTGTCGGCGACGTTGGCATTGCGCGCATTGTTGTCGGGCAGCGAGGCGACATCCACCGCCTTGGCGGCGGCGATCTCGGCCGGGGTGCGGCGGCGGACGAACAAGGGATGGCCGCGCCACTTATAAACGATCTGCTGGCCGGGCTGGATGGCGGACAGGTCCACTTCGGTGGAGGCCAGCGCCAGCGCCGCGGTCGTGGGGTTCATCTGGTCGATGAAGGGCCAGGCCAAAGCGGCGGCGCCCACCGCGCCCATCGAGGCCGACGCCACATAGATGAAATCGCGTCGCGTGCCCGCGTCACTCGTCGTAGCTGCCACTGGGTCCACCCTTGAATGCTTGAACGGAATACTTGGAGAAGAAACGCCGAACTCTTGCCACAAACAAGCGTGGATCAGGTACTGACGCGGTGACGCGGCAAGTCCCCTTGTTAGCCCCCACCGGCTTGTTCGTTCGGCCGGTAAAATAGAGAGTCGATTTTCGAGGGTCTTGCGGCACGATGACGCAGAAAATGCCTTTCCCGTCCGCGACTTATTCGTGGCCGGGGTGGCAAAAGGGTCAAAACAGGAGGTTTGGGGTGCGTCTGGCGCTATATGAGCCCGATATCCCGCAAAATGCGGGCAGCCTGATGCGGCTGGGAGCCTGCCTGGGGGTGGGCGTCGATATCATCGAGCCCTGTGGATTTCTGCTATCGGACCGCAATTTTCGCCGGGCCGGGATGGATTACCTCAAAAGGGCCGATATCCGCCGCCATCGGTCCTGGACACAGTTCCGGGACGGATTCGCTTCGCAGGCGGGGGGCCGGCTGGTGCTACTGACCACCAAGGGGGCCATGGCCTATACCGAATTCGCCTTTTCCCCTGCCGATACCCTTTTGGTCGGCCGGGAGAGTGCCGGGGTGCCGAGATCGG
>CAIUTH010000274.1 GCA_903902075.1 uncultured Alphaproteobacteria bacterium | reverse complement strand
GTCCTACAGCTGGGACAAGACCCACCTGTCGGCCGACCTGCTGTACGGCACCGGTCTGCGCAAGGACGGCGCCACGCCCAACGGCAATTCGGTGCCCGATTATGTCACGGTCAATTTCGGCATTTCCCAGGACTTCGACATTGCCGGGATCAAGGGACTGACGGCGCGGTTCGATATCCTGAACGCCTTCGACCAGACCTACATCATCCGCGACGGCACCGGCATCGGCGTGGGCCAGCCCCAGTTCGGCGCCCGGCGTGGCTTCTTTGTCGGTTTGTCGAAGGCCATTTAGCTGCCTTCATGCTTCGGCAGGTTCAGCATGAGGAATTGGGTATCTCCTCACCCTGAGCTTGCCGAAGGGTGAGGATGTCTCAACCAAACAAATCAAGTTTCGTCCCGCTGACGCGCGCTTCATGTTCCAGGAGCTTGCGCTTCAGCGGCAGCCCACCGCCATACCCGGTGAGGCTGCCGTCGGCGCCGATCACCCGGTGGCAGGGCACGATCAGGGCGATGGGATTGGCGCCATTGGCCTTGCCCACGGCGCGCGCCGCGGTGGGAGAACCGATTCGCTTGGCCACCGCGCCATAGCTGGTGGTGGTGCCGAAGGGAATATCCAGCAACGCCTTCCACACCTTCTTGTCGAACTCCGGCCCTTCGGCCGCCAGTTCGAACTCGAAGTCGCGGCGCTTGCCGTTGGCATACTGCGTCACCTGCCGCTGGACATCGGCCAGCTTGCGCGAATTGTTCTCCGCTTCAGGGTCCACGCGCGCGGCGCCGGTGGCGCGCAGGTTGAAGCGTAGCAACCGCCCCTCCTCGTCCACCCAGGCGGCGAATTTCTGGAACGGGGAATCGATCAGGCTCCAATAGCGTTTCATCAGGCCGCTTCCTTCAGATAGGTCCACAGATGCATGGTGGCGAGGCTGCGATGGGGCGCAAAGGCGCTCATCAGCCGCGCGGTCTGGTCGGCATCGGGCCGCTCCGGCAGCTTGTGCAGCTTCTGCAGGGCGGTCGCCAAGGCGCTGTCGCCCACCGGAGCGGCGTCGGCGAAACCGCCGCGCATCAGCACATAACGCGCCGTCCAGATGCCGATGCCGCGCTGGGCGGTCAACGCCTTTTCGGCGGCAATGGCAGAGCCTTCGCCCAGGGTCTCGATATCCAGCTTGCCGCCGGCAATGGCGGCGCCCGCATCGATCAGATAGCGCGCCTTGGAGCGCGAATAGCGCCGCGACGCCAGCGCACCGATGTCGAGATTGGCCACCGCTTCGGGGGTGGGATGGGCCCGCATTTCGCCGATCTTCTCGCCCGCCAATTCCACCAGGTCGCGCCGCAGCGAGGTGGCGAACTTGACGTTGATCTGCTGGCCGACGATGCCCCAGCACAAGGCATCGAACCCGGTGGGCAGCAGCGGCATGCGCAAACCCCGGCGGGGCGCGACAAAGCCGGCATGACGGGTCTCGAACTGGGTAACGTCATTGGTGAGGGCCAGGATCTTGAGCGCCGCGCCATGCAGCGCCGCCATGGCATCGCGGCCCAGCTTGGTTTCGGCATGGACCTTCACCCAGGCTTGCCCCGGCTCGATGCTGATTTCCAGAACGGCAGGTCCATCGACCGTATGCAGCGCCTTCCAGATACGATTGCCTTCGCTGCGCTCGCTGATGCCTTCCGGATCGCGGGCGTGATAACCTAGGATTTCCCTGGCTCGGTAACCGGCCGGCAGCTGCAGCATGAAGATCTGCGCGCCATCCAGGGCGCGATAGGCGCCCGGTGTCATGCGGATCTGCGCCAGGAACTGGCGATGGAAGACCGATTCCGATTCAAAGCCGGCGCCGAAGCCGACTTCGGCGATCCTGTCCCTGCCCGCGAGCAATTCGGCGGCGGCGCGCTTGACCCGCCTCCGGCGCAGCCATTGCACCGGCGCCAGGTGGGCATGGTCGCGATAGAGGTCGCCCAGCTTGGTCAGGCTGACACCAGCCTGCCGCGCCAGGGCCGAGGCGTCGGCGAAGTTGTCGGGCGCGGCGGCGACGCGCGCCGCCAGTCCTTCGAACAAGGCGACATTCTCGTCCTCGCCCCGGTAATACAGGTCGGGGCGGCAACGCTTGCAGGCCCGCAGGCCCGCCGCCCTGGCTTCGGCTTCGGTGGTGAACAGCCGCACATTCTGCGGCTTGGGCGGGCGCGCGGCGCAGGACGGCAGGCAATAGATCCCGGTGGTCATCACACCCAGGATGAACTTGCCGTCGAACTTGCCCTGGCGGGCGTGCGAGCGGTCCCAGGACATGGGTTCAGGAAGCTTTGTCATGAGCGGACCTTAGCGCGGCTCCCAAAGCCCCGCCTCCCAATTCACCCGCCAGATATTGGGTGCTGCCCCAAAAGAAAAAGGGCCGCCCTCGCGGGCGGCCCTGATTCTTTGGCTTTGCAGGCGGCTATTCCGCAGCGGGCTGCGGCGCTTCCAGCTGGGCCACGGGCTGCTGGGCAGCCTGTTCTTCCTGGATCGCCTTGTCGCGTTCGGTGGCGATGTGGCGCAGGCGGGCGATGGCGCCGCCGGTGCCAGCCGGGATAAGCCGGCCCACGATCACGTTTTCCTTCAGGCCTTCCAGCATGTCGACCTTGCCGTTGACCGCGGCGTCGGTGAGGACCCGCGTGGTTTCCTGGAAGGAAGCGGCGGAGAAGACCGAACGGGTCTGCAGCGACGCCTTGGTGATGCCGAGCAGGATGGCGCGGCCTTCGGCGGGCTTGTGCCCTTCGTCGGTGGCCTTCTTGTT
>CAIUTH010000273.1 GCA_903902075.1 uncultured Alphaproteobacteria bacterium | reverse complement strand
CTGTTGGACGGACGGCAACTTGGAATTGATGACAATGGACTCTCAGTCTCGCGCATTTGAGGCACAGGTGGAAGCAGCCCCGGCGGGAACACCGCTGCGCTGCCCACTTCCCATGATCGCTCAATCCCTCCAGACTTGGACCCCGGCCGGCGCCGCCGTCGCGCTGGTGACGGCCCTGGTCTCGCAGCATGCCCAGTTGACGCCTGCCGTAAGCCGCCGCCGTGCCTGACATGGCGCCGCGGCGCTGGCTGTACCTGTTCCTGGTACTGGCCTCCACGGTCGCAGCGGTCACCCAGATGGTGGGTGTGCTGCAGATTGACGGCCTGACGTTCCCCGAAGCCGCCATCCTGTTTTTGTTCGCCATCCTGTTCGCCTGGATCGCGTCATCCTTCTGGCTGGCCGTGTTCGGCGCCTGGGCGCGCTGGACCAAGGCCGCCCTTCTGCCGCTGAACCCCGCGGCCGAAACCTCGGCGGCGCGCACCGCCATCCTGATGCCGGTCTATAATGAAGATGTGGCGCGGGTCTTTTCCGGCGTGCGCGCCATCCGCGAATCCGCGGGTCCCGATTTCGATTTCTATATCCTCAGCGACAGCACCAACCCGGCGAGCTGGGTGGCCGAGGAGATCGAGTGGCAAAGCCTGAAGCAGGAGTTGGGCGAAGACGCGCACGTCTTCTATCGCCACCGCGCCCGCAACACCGGGCGCAAGGCCGGCAACATCCAGGACTTTTGCGAGAATTGGGGTCAGCTCTACGACTATATGGTGATCCTGGATGCCGACAGCCTGATGACCGGCAAGACTCTGACCCTGCTGGTCGGGCTGATGGACGCCAATCCCCGCGCCGCCCTGATCCAGGCGCCGGCCCAATTGGTTGGGCGTCACTCGCTGTTTGCGCGCATCCAGCAATTCTCTTCCAGCGTCTATGGTCCCATCCACACCGCCGGGCTCGCCTTCCTGCAGGGGGCGGATGGCAATTACTGGGGCCACAATGCCATCATCCGGGTGCATGCTTTCATGCAGCATTGCGGATTGCCGCGCCTGCCGGGCAAGCCGCCTTTCGGCGGCGAGATCATGAGCCATGATTTCATTGAGGCGGCGCTGCTGCGCCGCGCCGGATGGGATGTGTGGATGGCGCCCGACATTGGCGGCTCGTTCGAAGAGCCGCCGCCCACCTTGCTCGACTATCTTGTCCGCGATCGCCGCTGGTGCCAGGGCAATCTGCAGCATCTGCGCATCGTGTTCGCGCAAGGCCTGACCCTGCCCAGCCGGCTGCACCTGGCGATGGGGGTCATGAGCTATGTCTCCTCGCCCCTGTGGCTGCTGCTGCTGATCGTCTCGGCCATCGACATGATGAACGCCGCGCCCCCGCCGGCCGCCGATGCCATCATGCTGCATCCCGCGTTGGCCTTGTCGGTCTCCCAGTCAGCCGAGTTGGTGATCCTGGTGGTGGCGACCCTGGTGCTGCTGTATGGCCCCAAGCTCCTGGCGGTGATCGCAGTGCTGGAGGATCCGCGCGCCATCCGCGCCCATGGCGGTGCAGGCTCTGTTATCTGGGGAGCGCTGTGGGAATCGATCTTCTCCACCCTGATGGCGCCGATCGTGATGCTGCAGCACAGCTGGTATGTGGTCTCCATCCTGGCTGGCATCGCCACGGGGTGGAACGCCCAGACCCGCACCGACCGTGCCTTACCGCTGCGGCTGGTGGCGCGCGTGTTTGCCCCTCACACGCTGATCGGTGTGGCGGCCACCGTCATCTTGTGGCGTGCCGCGCCTTTCAACTGGTTCCTGCCGTTGCTGGCCGGGCTGTGGCTGGCCATTCCGCTCGTCATTATCAGCTCCAGCCCCATGCTGGGGCTGGTTGCGCGGCGTGAAGGCCTGTTCCTGGTGCCCAGCGAAACCCACGGTTCCAAGGTTCTGGGGCGCGCTCATGCCCTGGCCGACAGCCATGGCGAAGTGCCGGAGGCGTCGCAGAATCTGGTGCTGGAGGATGCGGCAGTGCGCGATTTGCATCTGACCTTGCTGGGGGGCGCGCCCCTGGCCGCCGGCGATCCCGTCCGCCTGGGTGTGCTGCGGGCGCAGGCGGCGCGGCGTGAGACCGCCGGTTTCAGCCGCGAGGACTGGGCGCTTCTGCTGTCGGACGCCGAAGGACTCAAAGCGCTTTCCTGACCCGCTTTGCTACCGCTATCATGGCGGCATGGAGCGTCGGCGAGGTCGGTAGCGACAGCGTACCGACAAGCGACCATAAAAAGGGGTGGGGACATGATCCGCAAAATTCTTTGGCTGGCGCTGCTGGCTTTGGCTGCACCCGCCGGGGCACAGGCGCCGGCGCCGGACGTGATCGCGGTGGCCCATGTCGCCATCGACACCTCCAAGCCCGGCGTGGAAATCAGCCGGCATATCTATGGCCAGTTTGCCGAGCATCTGGGGCGCGGCATCTATGAAGGCATCTGGGTGGGGGAGAACAGCAAGATCCCCAACATCCATGGCTATCGCAAGGATGTGGTGGCGGCGCTGAAAGCCATCCATGTGCCGAATGTGCGCTGGCCGGGCGGCTGTTTTGGCGATCTCTACAACTGGCGCGACGGCATCGGCCCGCGCGCCAAGCGGCCGGTGCGGGTCAATGTCCACTGGGGCGGCGTGACCGAGGACAACAGCTTCGGCACCCATGAATTCATGAACTTCGCCGAACTGATCGGCGCGGATACCTATGTCTCGCTGAATGTCGGCTCGCTGACGCCGTATGATTCCGCCCAATGGCTGGAATATATGACCTCGGACAGCAAGTCCTCGCTGGCCAATGAGCGGCGCAAGAACGGCCGCGCCAAGCCGTGGAACGTGCATTTCGTGGGTATCGGCAACGAGACCTGGGGCTGCGGCGGCAACATGCGGCCCGAATATGCCGCCGACATCAACCGCCGCTATGCCACTTTTGCCGGCACCCCGCGCGAGATGGGCACACTGAAGATCGCCAGCGGCAGTCATGACGACAATTTCGATTTTGCCGAGACCATGATGCGGGACGGCGGCAAGTTCGATGGCCTCAGCGTGCACTACTACACTGTGCCGCGCGTCTTCCGCGACAAGGGGCCGGCCACCGGCTTTCCGGAAACAGAATGGGCCTCGACCCTGGCGCATGCCCTGCACACCGAGGAGATCGTGACCAAGACCGCGGCGATCATGGACAAGTATGATGCGGAGAAAAAGATCGGCCTGTATGTGGACGAATGGGGCACCTGGTACGACCAGGAACCGGGCAGCCATCCCGGCTTCCTCTACCAGCAGAACTCATTGCGCGATGCCGAGGTGGCGGCGCTGAGCCTCAACATCTTCCAGCGTCACAGCGACCGGGTGAAGGGCGCCAATATCGCCCAGATGATCAATGTGCTGCAGGCCTTGATCCTGACCGACAGGGAAAAGATGGTGCTGACGCCCACCTATCATGTCTTCGACATGTACCAGGTGTTCATGGGTGCCGTGCCTTACCCCGCCAAGGTGGACGCAAAGTCTTATAAGGAAGGTGTGCCGATGCTGGATGTGTCGGCGGCGCGCGGCAAGGACGGCAAGCTGTACCTGGCCATGGTCAACACCGACCCCAGCCACGCGGTGCAGGTGATCACCAACCTGACAGGCAGCGCTTATGGCCGGGTTTTGACGGCTTTCGCCATGGACGCGCACAACAGCTTCGATGCGCCCAACATGGTGCGCCCTATCGCGTTCAAGAACAGCAACGCGGCCGACGGCAAGCTGGCGTTCGATCTGCCCGCCAAGTCGGTCGCGGTGGTGGCGGTGGATTGAATTGCCGGTGCGACGGGAAGTCGTAAACGCGAAGGCTATTTAGATCAGAGATCATGAAGCGGGTGTTGCACATCAACGCGGCAGTAAAGCGGGCTGCTCACGGTTTGGGGCTGTTCGCCACGGGCCCCGTCAGGAAGGGCGAGGTGGTCGCCGAATATTGGGGACCCCTGGTCACCGAGGCGGAAATGATCCGCAGCCGCGGCAGATATTTCTTCGAGGTCGATGGTCATATGGCCATACATGGTGGTGGCCGGAAAAATATCGCCCGCTACATCAATCATTCCTGCTCGCCCAACTGCGAGCCGGAAGAAGTCAAACAGCGTGTGTTTATCGTAGCCAAACGCGCCATAAGGCCAGGCGAAGAATTCGGCTATGACTATGGACAGGAATATTGGGAAGAATACATCAAGCCTATTGGTTGCCGTTGCGGTTGTGGCGGCAAAGGCCCCAACAGGTGGCGCTAACAGCAGCGCGACGGGCGGGTTTCCCATCCATGATGATGTCCCCCTTACAAGTTATTTGGCGCTGAACTTGTAGACCATGGTGTTGACGTAAGCCTGGCCCAGGTTCAGCCGCGCGGTGGGAAAGTCCGCATGGTTGGGCGCGTCGGGGAACACGCCCGGCTCCAGGCAGATGGCATCGCCCTGGCGATAGCTGTGCTGGGCCTTGCCGAAGAAGGTGCCATCCATGAAGTTGCCGGTATAGAACTGGATGCCGGGCGCGCTGACGCTCATTTCCATGGTGCGGCCCGATACCGGATCGTTGACCACCGCGGCGGGACGCAAAGACCCGGCGGCGCCGTCGACGATGAAGTTGTGGTCATAGCCGCGGCCATAGCGGATTTGCTGGTCGCGGGCGTCGCGGATGCGATCGCCGACCCTGTGCGGCGTACGGAAGTCGAAGGGCGAGCCGGCCACGGCGCGGCGTTCGCCGGTGGGAATCAAGGTCGCATCGACGGGCGTGAATTTGGCGGCATGCAGGGTCACCATGTTGCCCATCACGTCGCGCGCGTCATTGCCCGACAGGTTGAAATAGGAATGGTTGGTCAGGTTCAGCACCGTCGGCTTTGAGGTGGTGGCCTTGTATTCCAGCTTCAGCTCATTCTGCTCGTTCAGCGAATAGGTGGCGGTGACTTTCAAGTCGCCGGGAAAACCCTCTTCGCCATCGGCGCTGACATAGCTGAACACCGCCTTGGCGTCCGGGCCGCTGGTGACCGCGTCGATCTTCCACAACCGCTTGTCGAAGCCCTTGGGTCCACCATGCAGTGAGTTGGGGCCGTCATTGGTGACCAGCGTGTAACCCTTGCCATCGAGAGAGAATTTCCCCTTGGCGATGCGGTTGGCATAGCGCCCCACCGAGGCGCCGAAATAATTCGGCCTTGTGAGATATTCCTGCGCGGTGTCATAGCCCAGCACCACATCATCCTTGTGACCGGCCTTGTCCGGCACGGCCAGAGACTGAAGGGTGGCGCCCAGGGTCATGATCCTGGCGCTCATGCCGGCGCCGTTGGTCAGGGTGACGGCTTCGATCTTTGTGCCGTCGGAAAGTGCGCCGAACGGCGCACGCACCCCATTGGCGGCAAAGGCCGTGTTGCTGCACATGATCAGCCAGGCGGCGCCGAGAATTGCTGTTTTCATGATCCCCTCCATTTGTTGCTGCCCAATATTCCGGCAAACGGTAAGCCATACAAGCCCGCTCCTTTGCGCTAGAATGATGCGGCGCAACAGGAGTTTGGGCGATGTTTCGGCGGCTGTTTCTGTCCCATCCCGCCAGCGTCGGCGAAAGCTATTTCCAGCATCAGCGCGCGGCGCTGTCTTTTGCCCTGCCGTTGCTGGGTGCGGGGCTGGCGGCGCTGGCGCATGCGGTGGTGCCGGGCGTCTGTGAGCAAACCGCCGGCGACATCATCCGCAAGCTGCACAGGCGGCTGGAGAATCGCCAGGCGTGATATAAGGCCGCGTGAATCAGCAAATCGCGATTTCCGACGATCCCAAGCGGCGCATCCTCAAGGATGTGTTCGGCTTTGACGATTTTCGCCCCGGCCAGGCTACCGCGATCGAGACGTTGCTGGCCGGGCGCCCCGTTTTGACGGTCATGCCGACCGGCGCGGGCAAGTCGCTCTGCTACCAGGTGCCGGCGCTGGTGCTGGGCGGGCTGACCATCGTGGTTTCGCCGCTGGTGGCGCTGATGCAGGACCAGGTTGCCGCGCTGCGGCTGGCCGGGGTGGCAGCCGATACCATCAATTCCTCCATCGACCGCGACGAAAATATCGCGGCCTGGCAGCGGGTGACGGCGGGCGAAACCCGGCTTTTGTACCTGGCGCCCGAACGGCTGATGACGGAGCGGATGCTGGAGGCGCTGGCCCGCACTGATGTCCGCCTGATCGCGGTGGACGAGGCGCACTGCATCTCCCAATGGGGGCCGGCCTTCCGGCCCGAATATGAGCAGCTGTCGCGGCTGCGCACCCTGTTCCCCGGGGTGCCGATCATCGCCCTGACCGCGACGGCGGACGAGGCGACGCGCCGCGATATCGCTGCCCGCCTGTTCGCCGGCCAGGTCGAGACGCTGGTGCTGGGTTTTGACCGGCCCAACATCAAGCTCAGCGTCGCGGCGCGCAATGACGGCAAGGCCCAGTTGCTGGATTTCGTGCAGCGTCATGCGGGCAAGAGCGGCATCGTCTATTGCCTGTCGCGCAAGAAGACCGAGGAGACCGCCGGATTCCTGGAGCGCAGCAAGGTCAAGGCGCTGGCCTATCACGCCGGCATGACCAAGGAGATGCGCGACACCAACCAGAACCGCTTCATGACGGAAGCCGGCGTGGTGATGGTGGCGACCATTGCCTTTGGCATGGGCATCGACAAGCCGGATGTGGGATACGTCTTTCACACCGACCTGCCGGGTAATCTGGAAGCCTATTACCAGGAGATCGGCCGCGCCGGCCGCGACGGCCGAGCCGCCGAGGCCCATATGCTGTTCGGATCGGGCGACATCCGCATGCGCCGCATGTTCATCGACAATGAAGAGGCCAGCGACGAGCACAAGCGGCGTGCGCATGGCCGGCTGGGCACGCTCATCGGCTATTGCGAAGCGGGGGGGTGCCGCCGCCAGATCCTGCTGCAATATTTTGGTGAGGAGGCCGAGCCGTGCGGCAATTGCGACAATTGCCTGGACAGTGCGCCGCTCAAGGATGGTACCCGGGAGGCCCAGTCCGTAATGGCCGCAGTGCTGCAATCGGGCGAACGCTTCGGCGCCACCCATGTCATCGATATCCTGCGCGGCGCCGGCACCCAGAAGATCAAGGAACGCGGTCACGATATGTTGGACTGCTTTGGCAGTGGCGCGACCCGCAAGAAAGAAGAATGGACATCGCTGATCCGCCAGATGGTGGCGGCCGGTTTCCTGGCGCCGGACGATCACGGCGGCCTTGCGATCACCGAGCGCGGCGAAGACCTGCGGCGCGGGACAAGCCTGTTCCATTTCCGCGAAATGACCCCGCGCGGCAAGGTACGGGCTGATGTCGCGGCACTGGGCGATGGCGGCGACCCCGGTATGCTGGCGGCGCTGAAGGCGGTGCGGCTCAGGCTGGCGCGCGAACGCAAGGTGCCGGCCTATGTGATCTTTTCGGACCGCACCCTGATCGACATGGCGGCACTTTGCCCGCGCAATGTCAGCGAATTCGCCGCCGTTAATGGCGTGGGCGCGGCCAAGCTGAAGGACTTCGGCCCCGTATTCCTGGCTGCGATCGCGGCGCACGGCACCTGAAATTGCCTGATGCGGGCGGGCATTTCCCGTGCATACTCTCCGGATCATTTTCAACGAGGAGAGATACTCATGGCTTCCTGGAAATTTGCCTGCCTGGGCGCGGCCCTGGCGCTTTGCACCACCGTCCTGCCGGCCAGCGCCCAGCGCATCGTGCCTGCGGGCTACGACACTTATTACTTCAGCGGCACCACGGCCGATCCGATCAATGCCAGCATCCCGGCGGGCAGCCCCGGCCGCATGGGCGACACCGTCCAGCAGGCCGACAATATCCTCAACAAGCTGCAAGCCATGCTGACCAAGAACGGCCTAGGCTTTGGCGATGTGTTTGCCGCCCATGTCTTTTTGGTGGGCGATCCCGCCAAGGGCGGTGAGATCGATTTCGCCGGCCTGAATGGCGAATGGGCCAAGCGCTTCGGCACCCCGGAGCAGCCCAACCGGCCGTCGCGCTCGGCCTTCCAGGTGAAGCTGCCGACGCCTGGTGCGCTGGTGGAGATTGAACTGGTTGCTGCCAAGAAGGCGAACTGAGGCAGCTGTTTGAGAAGTAGCGTCGCGTAGCCGGGATTGCGAAAAACATGCTCAAAGCATCTTTTTCGTCTTCGCTGCGCTCAGATCGCTCGCTTCGCGAGCGCCCAAAATCGGCTGTCGCCGATTTTGTCGAACAAGCGCTCGTTCACCTCCCCGACACCGCCATCCCGCATCGATATATGTTGGTGGTTGGATTCCCGCTCGAAGCGGGATGGCGGTGCCGGAGGGATTCGAACCCTCGATACGGCTTTACAACCGTATAACGGTTTAGCAAACCGCCGCCTTCAGCCTCTCGGCCACAGCACCATCCGAAACTTCAGCCGTGAGAGACGAGGCTGAAGGCAGTAATTTCTTGCCGGCTCCGCCGGCGGGGCAGCCTCTCGGCCACAGGATCTTCCAGAACTTCAGCCGCGCTACTGGCCAAAGGCCGACACCATTCGGTGCGGAAGGGCGCCCTTTTGCCCTAGATTGGAGTCCGGCTCAAGGCGGCTTATTGGCCGGTAAATGCCCGATTTGGCCGGATTTTATCCCCCAAATGCCCCAAAATTCGCTGCGGCGCGGCATGGGATACGCCTTGCCAGCCCTTCGGGGCGGGCGCAGCATCCTTTCAATGACCGGGAGATCCCGGCCGGTTTTGCGCTTTGCCCGCGGACCGTATCGCGGACGAAGCGCCTGAAAGTGAGGAGCATCGTCATGCAAGTCAGGCATATCCTGCAGAGCAAGGGCCGCGATGTTGTGGCCATCAGCAGTACCGCCACGGCCTGCGACGCCGCCAAGTTGCTGACCCAGAAGAAAATCGGCGCGCTGATTGTCCGGGACGGAAATGGCAAGCTCGTCGGCATCATCTCTGAACGCGATCTGGTGCGCGCCATGGCCAGGGGCGGTGCCGATTGTTTCACCGATCCGGTCAGTGCGCATATGACGCCGGCGCCCGAAACCTGCGTGGAAAACGACACGGTGGAAAGCGTGATGGAAGCGATGACCCGCGGCCGTTTCCGCCATGTGCCGGTGCTGGATGACAGCGAAGCGGTGTGCGGCATGGTCTCGATCGGCGACGTGGTGAAGACCCGCATCGCCGAGACCGTCAATGAAGCCGCCGCTCTGCGCGAATATATCACCGCCGCGGTCTAGGGAACCTTCAGCTTCATCATGCGGGTACGGAACCGGCGTTGGTTCCGTACGTTTCTT
The DNA here is from genome assembly GCA_903902075.1 of uncultured Alphaproteobacteria bacterium. Classification (GTDB taxonomy): domain Bacteria; phylum Pseudomonadota; class Alphaproteobacteria; order Micropepsales; family Micropepsaceae; genus Rhizomicrobium. Next base: position 2,605 of record CAIUTH010000273.1, on the reverse strand, counting down.
TGGGCAACGAGCCCTAAAGGAGCCCCCGCGCCATGAAATCCCATATTCTTGCCGCTGCGAGCGGCCTTGCCATTTGTGCGTTTTTGACCGCGTCGCCTGCATTCGCGCAGCGCGTTGATGCTGCCGGAAATCCCACCACCGATTCCACGCCGGCGGAGAAGGCCGAAACCGCCCGCATCAATTCCCAGGAAGGCGTCACAACAAACGGTCCCAGCGCTGCTGCCACCGCGCAGTCTGATGCCAACAACGCGCAATACCAGGCGCAGCAGCAGCAGTATCAGGAGCAGCTTCAACAGAACCAGGCAGCGCAGCACAAGTATCAGGATCGCAGCGCCGCGTATCTGACACTGCGTGAGCGTTACGCGGCCGAGCGCGCCGCTTATCATCGCGGCATCTGGCCGGATCGCTATGTGAAGTGGGTGATCGTCGAACGCGACGCCAATCTTGTCGGCGAGCGCGTCGAGCTGCTCAGCGGCAATCGCGTCGGCACCGTGATCGATACCGCCCATGCGCCGAACGGCAATGTGTCGGCACTGCTGGTGCGCCTGGACAACGACAAGATCGTTTGGATCGATAGCGCGGATGTTCGCTACAACCGCGCCGACGGCATCGTGATGACCAATCTGCAGGCCTCGGATCTGCACCATATGGCGGATGAGCGGCTGTAATCGCCTCTTTCCGACTTCGGAAGAGCGCGCCGGAAACGGCGCACTTTTTCGTTGCCGACCGAATTAAAATGTCAGTGCAACCAATGGTTTAGCTAGATATTGGGGCTCGAAAACACCCGATCCCGGGGTGCGGCCGCGAAAAACGGCTTTCGGAAAGAGCTCGAGAAATCATTTTAAGCCCGATTTTAAGCGCTTAAACGCGCTTCGGAGGCTGGGGCCCGCCCGCAGTGGCCGCAGCTGTTGCCGCTTCTATATATAGCGGTTCGTGGGGACGGATTTTGCGCCGCAGCAACCTTCCACAGGCTGCAGAAAAAAAGGCTCTTTTCAGGCCATTTTTGCGTTTGACTTGCCCAGACCCCGCACCTATAACCCGCGCCCACGCTGCTTCGCAGTTGTTGTTGCGAAGCGGTGTTCACCGTTGAAATTAGACGCGAAAAACGTCGGCGGGCGCTGTTTGACATTGTGATTTAAGGAAGGGGAACGCGGGCGGCGGCTTGGTAGCCATTCGCGTCAAAGGTCAAACTTTGACGCAACACTATCGAGCAGCGACGTTTTGAATGCTCGCGTTCTTCTGCAAGACAAAATTGTACAAATGTTCGGCCGTCGAAAGACGGCCAAACCCTAGTCAATCAGTTTTGCGAATAACGCAAATACAAGAGCGTTCAGCGTCGTCTGCACACTAGGATCAAAAACATGAGAGTTTGATCCTGGCTCAGAACGAACGCTGGCGGCAGGCCTCAAACATGCAAGTCTAGGGGGTGTAGCAATACATCACCGGCGGACGGGTGCGTAACACGTGGGAATATACCTTTTGGTTCGGAACAACGCAGGGAAACTTGCGCTAATACCGAATGTGCCCTTACGGGGAAAGATTTATCGCCAAAGGATTAGCCCGCGTAGGATTAGCTAGTTGGTGAGGTAATGGCTCACCAAGGCTCCGATCCTTAGCTGTTCTGAGAGGAAGATCAGCCACACTGGGACTGAGACACGGCCCAGACTCCTACGGGAGGCAGCAGTTGGGAATCTTGGACAATGGGGGAAACCCTGATCCAGCCATGCCGCGTGAGTGATGAAGGCCTTCGGGTTGTAAAACTCTTTCGACGGGGACGATAATGACGGTACCCGTAGAAGAAGCTCCGGCTAACTTCGTGCCAGCAGCCGCGGTAATACGAAGGGGGCTAGCGTTGTTCGGAATTACTGGGCGTAAAGCGCGCGCAGGCGGCTATCCAAGTCAGTGGTGAAAGCCCGGAGCTCAACTCCGGAACTGCCATTGAAACTGTTTAGCTTGAGGACGAGAGAGGTGAGTGGAATTCCCAGTGTAGAGGTGAAATTCGTAGATATTGGGAAGAACACCGGTGGCGAAGGCGGCTCACTGGCTCGTATCTGACGCTCAGGCGCGACAGCGTGGGGATCAAACAGGATTAGATACCCTGGTAGTCCACGCCGTAAACGATGAATGCTAGCCGTTGGGCAGCTTGCTGTTCAGTGGCGCAGCTAACGCATTAAGCATTCCGCCTGGGGAGTACGGCCGCAAGGTTGAAACTCAAAGGAATTGACGGGGGCCCGCACAAGCGGTGGAGCATGTGGTTTAATTCGACGCAACGCGCAGAACCTTACCAGGGTTTGACATCCTGCGACCGCTCCGTAATGGGAGTTTTCCCGCAAGGGACGCAGAGACAGGTGCTGCATGGCTGTCGTCAGCTCGTGTCGTGAGATGTTGGGTTAAGTCCCGCAACGAGCGCAACCCACGTCCTTAGTTGCCATCATTTAGTTGGGCACTCTAGGGAGACTGCCGGTGATAAGCCGAGAGGAAGGTGTGGATGACGTCAAGTCCTCATGGCCCTTACAAGCTGGGCTACACACGTGCTACAATGGCGGTGACAGTGGGATGCAAAAGGGCGACCTCTAGCAAATCTCAAAAAGCCGTCTCAGTTCGG
>CAIUTH010000272.1 GCA_903902075.1 uncultured Alphaproteobacteria bacterium | reverse complement strand
GCGCCAGATCAGCAAGCGTGTCGGCGCGCCCGACATTGTGCGCGAAAAGCCGCTGGCCGCGCCCGAGCCGGTGATCGGCCGGGGCAGCGACTGCGACATCCAGCTCACCGACCTGGCCGTCAGCCTGCGCCATGCGGTACTCAAGCAAAGCGGCCCGGGCCGCGTCACCGTCGCATCGCTGGGCGACGAAAATGTCGAGGCAAACGGCAAGTTCGTGCATAGCGCCAGCCTGGCGCTGGCGGAATCACCGGTGCTGGGTTTCGGCAGCCATGTGCTCACCCTTTCGGAGGGCGAGAATGGCACGGTGCTGGTGCTGGCCACGGCGCGGGGAAATACCGCCGCCACAGCCGCCGGCGATGATCAGAAGCGCGCCTTCTCGCTGAAATATGCGCTGTTCAGCCAGCGGCAGCTGGCCTGGATCACCGGCATATTTATTCTTCTGGCCTGCCTGGCATTCCCCATCGGCGTGTTCGTGATAGATCACAACCAGCACCGCACCATCGCGGGCGCGGCCCAGCATCAATGGTCCAGCGGCCCGCTTTCGCGGGGCCATCACTTTTTGGAAAAAAATTGCGAGGCCTGCCACCAACAGGCCTTTGTCTCGGTGAAAGACAGCGCCTGCCTGTCCTGCCACCAAGCGGGACTCGCCAAGCTTGAAGCCGCGCATGTCGAAACCCGCACCCGCGATCTGGGCAGCCCCTTTCCGCCCGATCCCGCCGGCGACCATGCCCCGCGTGACCGATTGATGGCGGCGTCCCCGCCCGATCCCAACATGGCGCGGCGCATCAACACATGGGTCGCCAACACCTTCTCCCATCCCAACAATCGCTGCGCCAGTTGCCATACCGAGCATGTTGGCAACGGAAAGCCGGCGACCGGAGACACGCCCGCCACCGTCACGCCCGATCAGATCCGCCGAAACGACTGCAAGGACTGCCATACTGGCATGGCACAGCGCCTAGCCGATGCCGGCACGCCCACCACCATGCCGGATGTGACAGACTGGGGTCATCATCCCGATTTCCGCCCCGTCATCACAACAGGCTTCAAGGGCGACAAGCCGGTGCTGATGAAGGCTGCCTTGTCGCCAGGCCTGAAGGAAAATGACGGTCTTATTTTCGGCCACGCCGTACATCTGCTCCGCACAGGTGGCGTGGCGCGCCAGGCGGCGGAGCTGGGCAAGGCCGCGGGCTATGGCGCACCGCTCACTTGCGCCAACTGCCACAGGCCGGCGCCCGATGGCGGCTTCGTCAAGATCGACATGCCGCGCGATTGCGGCACCTGTCATTCGCTGACCTTCGCGCGCAGGAACGGCGTCGACCAGAAATTGAAACATGGCCATCCCGGCGAGGTCGTGGCCCAGCTAAAACTCTATTATGCCAACCAGCCAAATTTCTCAGCCGGACCCGAACTCTTTATCCGACGTCCTGGCCTTCGCGGCGCCACGCCCCGTGCCGGGCAGCCTGTCGATTATGTCACCAACAGCGTGCGCAACGCCTTCGAGCGGGGCGGCACCTGCACCACCTGTCACACATTCTTCAATCCGGCCGTGGCGGGCTCGCTGGAATACCGCATCAAGCCTGTACGGCTGACCAGCCGCTACCTGCCCTGGGGCGACTTCAACCACAATGTTCTCGAGCATAAGAAGGACGCTCAGGGTGCCGACACCTGCAAGTCCTGCCACAAGGCCGAAAGCTCCAAGCTCGCATCCGACGTGCTGCTGCCCAAGATCGCCGAATGCGACACCTGCCACGGCAAGACAAAGGCTGAAACCGCCATGGCGGCGGGTGCCGATTGCGCCGAATGCCACGGTTTCCACAATCCGGGGCTGCCCGCCTCGCCCCGACGCCGGGAACTGGCGCAAAATGCCTTGATCCGGGCACACTGATCTTGCGTACTCTCCATGCGCCCATGGTGACGATTTGTTGTCAATTCATGGGTTAGGAACAGCGCCGAGCCTGAGGGATACAGAATAAGTGCTGACGATTGCCCAGATCACCGACCTGCACATCACCAACGGCAGCCAGCCAAAGGAACGGGAGCGCAATGCCGCCCGGCTGCGGGCCGTTCTCAAATCCATCTATGCGATGAAGCCCCGACCCGCCGCCATCCTGGCCACGGGCGACCTGGTCGATCTGGGTCAGGCCGATGAATATGACGAACTCAAGCAGATCCTCGCCGGCTGCGAGATCCCCATCTATTACGGCATCGGAAATCACGATGCCCGGTCCACTTTCCGCGCCGCTCTTCCCGCCACGCCGGTGGATGAGAATGGCTTTGTCCAATACGCCTTCATGCTGGGCGATCTCCGCGTCGTCATGTGCGACACGCTGGAAGGCAAGGAACGTGGCGGCTTCTGCGAGAAGCGCGCCGCCTGGCTGAAGCGCACGCTGGCCGAGGCGCCCGACACCCCCACTCTGCTTGCGCTGCATCATCCGCCGATCGCCAGCGGCATCGTTTGGATGGATGAAGCCGCGGATGCGCCGTGGAAGGTGCGACTGGCAAACGTCATTCGCGGCCAGAGCCAGATCAGAGGCATCATCTGCGGCCACTTGCACCGCGCCTTCAGCAGCGTCTTTGCCGGCCACCTGGTACAGGTGTCCGCCGCCACGTCCAACCAGCTGGCGTTGGACCTCAGCCCGATCGATCTGCGCGTGCCCGACCACCGCGAGCTTCTGACCGAGCATGCGCCCGGCTTCATGCTTCTGGTGTGGGACAAGGGCGAGCTGGTCATGCATGCCTGCCCGGCTGGCGATTTCCCGGCGGCGGCGACCTACGAAGTGCCCTTCATCAAGGACGAGGCCAAGCGGGCCTAATCAGTTCCGCGCCATCTTCTTGGGGCGGACACTGACGTCACGGCGCGGCGTGCCGGACTTGCTGTTCTGATCATCGGCCTGCACCGGAGGCTTGGGCGCGTCTGGCAACCCTACAAAATCTGCCCGCACCGGTTCATCGCTGACCCGGTATTGCTGGCCTTTCCAGTCCACGAAAAACTTTTCCATCTCGTCGCGATGGAAGGGGCGTGAGCCCAACCGCCCGAAGATGGCGATCTGGTTGCCGCTCTCGTCCACGGCGCGGTCGCGGTCTAGGCCCTTGGAAAGCGCCAGCGCAGGGGTCGGCGTCTTGGCCCAGGCGATCACTTCGGGCTTGGGCGGCGGCGAGAAGCCATAGAAGTTAGGCTGGCTTTCCGGGCTGGTGAGCTGCAGCACCTTCACGCCGTTCTTGCCGTCAGCGACATAGGCGAACAACGAGGCATTGGTCGAGCCGACAATCACGTCCTGGGTGTCGGCATTCTCGAACGGCCTGCTCCAATAGGGCTTGGGCTTTTCCGGATTCTTGACGTCCACGATCACTAGCCCGTCCTTGCCAGCCGCGACATAGGCGTAGGTGCGCGCCACGTAGACGCGCCGAGCATCGGAAAGCAGGAAACGGGCGCCTTCGATCGGCTTCGGCTTGTCCATCTTGGTCACGTCCAGCACTTCTAGACCTCGCGCATCGGTGACGAACAAATAGCGGAACTGCAGCGCCGAGGCGCGCATGTCTGGCAGCGCGATTTTGGCTACCATTTTCGGCTTCATGGGATCGTTCAAGTCCACCACCACCAGCCCGCGCGGGGTGGCGATATAGGCGTAAATTCCGCCCAGCGTGATGTGGCGGGCGCCATTCAACACCCCGTCCGGATTCCAGGTCAGGGTGCGATGCAAGTTGTTGTTGCGTGGCTCGCGGTCGTTAAATGTGTTCACATCCACCAAGATAAGGCCTTCTTCAGCGTCCGTGATGAAGGCGTAGTTGTAGATCGGGTGGAACGCCTGCTCTTGGTTTAGCTTGCGCATCTGCGCGGTGTTGCGCCCCGGCGCGATGGACTGGCCGGTGGGCAGCGCCACGCAGGTGGCGTTTTTCGACGGCACCCGCACCCGCTGGCCCAGCGGCGAGAAGGGCGCGGTGATGACCTTCTGGGAGATATCCTTGTTGGCTACACTGGCCACGTCCATCACCTGGAAGCCGCCCACTCCTTGCGCCGTATAAAGATATTCGCCGCGCAGCTGCAGGCATCGCACTGCACCGGGCGTGGAGTGCGCAACATTGAAAATGTCTTCGATGTTGGTGTCACCCTTGCCGAACAAGTCACCCCGGCGCCAATCCACCAGCTCACGCTTGTTGCGCTCGACATGCGCCCTGTAATAGTCGGGATAGGCGTATTTCTGCAGGTAAGAGCCGAACACCGCCTGGGGTTCACCCCATTCCGTTACACGCACCGCCTCGATCCCGGCTTCCAGGCCCGTATAGACGTTGAGCCCAACAAAGTTCACGAAATTTGTTCCCAGCAGCATCAACTGGGCCATGATCGCATTGTTGTCATTAGCGGCCGAGACATGGCAGTCGCTGCAGGTCTTGGTCTCGGTGGTGCGCACCGTGTGCGGAAAATGCGGCGCAAAAGCCTGGCTGGAGAAGCCGCTCGCCGCGATAGGCGGCTGCTGCACATAAATGCGGGCACGGTTGATGTTGGTGGAGCTGAGAACTAGCGCCGAGCTTGAGCGCACCGGCGCAATCTCGTTGCCCTTTATGGTGGAGTGGATGCCCAGCTGGAACATGTCGTCGCGGGCCACCTGCGGATTATAAGTGGCATAGTTGCGCGCTTCCTGCCCTTCATACTTGTGGCTGCTGGTCTTCCAGTTGGCCTCGATCGGCAGGTGGCATCCGCCGCAGGATGTGGTCCAGGATGTGTGGCAGGTGAAGCAAGCCATCTCGCTATCCTTGTGGGCGAGATCCTTGCTTTCGACGCCTGGGCCCCAGGCCATCTGCTTGCCATTGCCGGATGTGCGGCCCATCAACTTGGCGCGCGCTTCCTTCTCATTGTAGTTCGGGCTCAACGGATCGACCGTGTCCTTGACCAGCGAGACCTTCCACTTCAGCGCCGGGTCCAGCGACGAGACCTGGTACAGTGCGCGGCGCCCACCCTCTTCGGTCCACTGGAAACGGCGGGCACCATCCTGGTTGCGCAGTTGCAGAAGATCGGTGCCGCCCGGCGGCGCGGCTGGGCCGCTCGTCTTCAGGGTCGGGAACGCCGATGCGGTGCCATGGCAATCCTTGCAGCCGATTTCAACGGCATTCGCAACCTCACCAATGATGAGCCCGCTGCCGTGACTGTCCTGGGCGAAATGGCAGTCCGAACACTGCATGCCCTTTTCGGCATGGATGTCCATCATGTGCACGGCCTTGCCGGGACTGACGCCGACGGGCGCGAACTTGCCCACACCCTTCTTGCGCCACTTCTCCGGATCGTCGTTGGCCACGACCTTGCCGTCCTTGTCCAGCAGATTACCGTCGCGGTCGCGCTTGTAGATAGCGCGGAAGTTCCAGCCATGGCCGTGATAGTCAGCGAACTGGGTATCCTTCAGTTTGCTATTCAGGTCATAGACGTTTCGCAGGAAATCCACGTCCGCCCATTTTCCGCGCGGCGCAGCGCCTTCGGGATTGCGGTCCAGGACTTTGCGCATTTCCTCGGAGGTCGGATATTTCTGCTCCTTGGGCCACATAGACGGTGCATCGGCCTCGTAATCCCACATCGTGTAACCAAGGTAGGTGTTCAAGAACATGTTCGGCTGATGCATGTGGCAGTTCATGCACTGTGCAGTCGGAATTGCGCGAGTGAACTGGTGCTTGATGGGATGGCCCGATTCATCCTTGTTGATGGTGGGGTCCACCGTCTGGCTTTTTCCGTCGCGGCCGTCCTTGGCATAGACAGAACTTTCGCGCGGCTCGCGACTGTTGGCATAGATGACATGGCAACCGGCACAGCCCGACTGGCGATAATCGCCCGGCTGGTCGTTGGTGCCCATGAACCACATGAAGGGATCGTTTAGGCGGGTCTTGTGGATGTTCAGCACCGGAATTGCGACGCGCAGGCCAGTGCCGGGGCCGCGATTGGACTGCTTAATGTCGGGGCGGCCCGGTTCTTCCAGTTTCTGGATCTCGCCAGTGGAATCGGGCAGCCCGATTTCTGGAAAAAGGGTACTGATGGTCCGACCGCCGCGCTCGAAGACGCGGAAAATGTCGCCTGGCGGCACCACCTGCCATGTCGGCAACGGGATCACCGCCGTCAGGGCGCCGCGCTTTTTTTGATCTTCGGTGATAGTGCCGGGCGGATTTCCAGGCGACAAGATCTTGGCGGGCTCGCCGGTGCGCGTATAGGCCTCGCCAATGCCGATGCCCTTGAGGGCAGTATCCAGCGCATTTTCATACCCACCCTTCAGCGGCACGATTCCATTATTGTAGGAGGCGCCTTCATAAAACATGGCACCGGTGGACATCAGCGAGCGTTCCGACGCCGTGATCTGGTCCATGTGGCAGGCGCCACAGGATTCGCGCGCCACCCGATAATCCGACGGATTTACGAAGCGCACATATTCGGGCGCCTCGCGGTTCAGCAAGGTGTAGCTTTCTTTTGGGTTGGCGGAGGCCGGGTAGTGCCAGCTCTCCGGATAGCGCGGCAGCACATGCGCGTGATCGCGCAGCGCCGCATATTGCGGGTCGGTTTTGGCCAGGTTTGCCGCCGCCTTCACCGTCGGATCACCGCCATGGCAGTCGGTACAGCCCAGCAGCACCGCTTGATTGTCATGCATGGAGGGCGCATCGGAGGCGCTGTGGCAGGAAACGCAGCCCACACTTTTGGCATCGGCATCGGCCTGACTCTGGCCGCGCGGGGCATCAGGCGTCTTGGCATAATGACGTTCGACCGCGACTTCTTCGTCATTCGCCAGAAGCCGATTCGTGGCGGCACCGGCCAGCAGGGCCAAAGCCGCCAGCAACAGTACCTTCTTGTGCCAACCCGCCGCCATGAAACCTAGAAAGTCAGAATTGCGTTGAACAGCATCGAATAATACTGGCCGTCATTGCTGGAGTTGGTGAACAGATCGCCAAAGCCCGGCCCCGGTGACAACACCGCGCCCGAAGCCCGGAACACGATGTTCTGGGTCTGCCAGGGACGATAAGTGAGTGCCAGCGAGGTATCCCAACCCAGGTCCTGCGAGATAGTATTTTCCTGGCGCAGGGCCGACACCAACGTCGTGTCGGCGAACCACAAGTGATTGACATTCACCGCGGCACGCAGTTCCGGCAGAATATCGAAGTCCACCCCCCCGCCCAGCAGGATGGTGCCCGGATTATTGAAGTTGGACTGTCCTTGTTCCTTGGACGAACGCAAGTTGTTCAGGATGCCGTTGCGGCTGGACAGGGCGATCGCGCGGCCGCCGCCGGCGAACGGCACCGACTGGCGGATGTAATAGCTGGTGTCCGACCCGGCGAATTGCGGGTTCTCGAAGATGGCGTCGAAGCCGCCTTCATGATCATCATAGGGATTGTCGTCGCCGGAGGCATAGAGCGCCGACAGGCGCACCCGGATCCAGTCGAAATCCATCGACGGTTCGGCTGCCAGGAAGTAGCCGGAAATGTCCGCCGAGCGGCCGGTGAAGAAGCTGTTGCGGTCCTGACCCAGTACGCCGTAGCCGGTGACGGTCAGGTTAATATCGCCCCAATGGCCGTCACCGGAATAGCCGAGGTAAACCGCGTCATAGTCGCGGGGCCGGATGTCGCCTAGCAGCGCGGGACGCGCAGGGAAGCCATTGCGGTCGGTGTGGATGTCGCTGGCTTCGCGGTTCATGTTGTAGACGGCCGTCAGCTCGGAGGTGAAGCCGGGCACCGGCAGATCCTGAGCATACACGTTGGCTACGGCGACATAGTCGTTTCGGACCATCTGGGTAATGTCGTTCAGGCCCGAATTAGTGTCTTTCTCCAGCCGCGCGAAGAAACCCAGATTGTACTGATAGCGGTTGTTATCGCGGTCGCCGAACAGGCGCACGCCAAGCTGGTTGTCCTGGAACAGGAAGCCGCGGAAGTCTGAGGTGAAAGGCTGGATGCCAATACGGACGGAATCGAAGTCGTAGCGGTCATCCACATTGCGGATGTGATAATCTAGGAAGGCTTCCTGCAATCCCACCAGCCCGTCGAGACGATGGGTGGGCCGGGCCGGGTCCACCGACAGCACACGCCGCTCCGACACCATGGCGTAGTTTACGTTCATCGCCACGGCAAAGCGAAATTCGATTTCCGGCGGCTTGAAGGCGGTGGAACCCTTGTAGATGTCGGCGCCGGCGATGAAGGTCTGGACATAGACGCTGCTGTCGGCCTGGCCGAACACGTCCAGGCTGCCGGGACGCTGGCTGGTCTGGATGCTGACCGGCGTGGGAAAGGAGCGCAGCTCCGCCACGCTGTCGGACACGCCGGTCAGGTCCAGGAACCAGTCATCTGTGCCAAGAATGGGGCGGTCGCCCTTGATGACGTTCTGGTTGTAGGGATCCCACCACTGCCCTCCCACACCCAGCGCATCGACGATGCGCCAGCGGTCCGGCACCGGAACCCAGCTTTCGGTGGGGAAGGCTTCGGGCGGCGGCGCGATCACCGCGCCCGGATTGTCCTGCAGCACCGGCTTTTCGTAATTGCGCAGACGGCCGGGAATGTCGCGGCTCTCGGCGGAGCCCTGCGTCACCGGCACCTGGTCGTTCTGGGCCAGATGCACCTGCTTTCTAATAGGATCGTACACCAGCGCCGGCGGCGCCTGCAGCTTCTCGGCGGCGCGCAACCTAGTAGCGCTCGCGGTGTCGGGCGTAGCAGCCGCGACCTGTTGGGCACCAGAATTCGTCACACCAGATTGGGCCGCATCAGGCCTGGACGCCTCGGGCTTGGCCTGCTCCTGCGCCAAAGCGGGCACCGCCGCCAGCAGCGAAGTGGTCAAAGACGTCGCCAAAAGAATCGCGCGGAGTTTTCTCATTTGCTCTGACACACATTCTGTTCAGTCGTGTCCAGGAAAGGTGCGAACGGACAATTGACATATCGCAGGCGCACCGAATTGCCGCTGATCTGGATGACCACATTGTCGGAACGAATGAAATTGGACGCCTCGCCGAGGCCGGAGACGCGCTGACCGCCGTTATACAGACCCAGGAACGAAATCATGTCGTCCTGATCAATACCGTCACCCGAAGTTCCGACCGCGCCCACCAGCTGGCTGCCGCGATAGATCGGCACGCCGCCGGAGAAAATCTGGATGCCGTTTTGCAGGCGATTGATGCCGGGCCCAGCGTCCGGAATGAAGCTGCAGCGCTGCGGCGTGTCGGTGGCCGAGGCGCCCTTCACGAAGGTCACATGTTGCACCAGGTTGGTCAGAACCAGTGCCGACTGCAGGCCGGTGGAGAGCGGGCTCCACTTGGCGATGGGCCGCGAGAAGGGGCCATTGGGGTTGTTGAACTGGCCGTCCGGGAAGAAAGGCCGCGACAGGTTGCCGATCGAACGGGACGAAAAGGCAGTGGCGCCGGTGAAGGCGTTCGCATCGTTCAGGAAAGTGCGGGCCGCCGGAATGAAGGTACGCACATCGCTGCTGGGATCGTTGTTCAGCTCGGACGCGGCGTTCTTGTTGGAGAAGAACGCCGCGGTGCGGGCCTTCTGCAGCGCCACATCGATGCCGAAGATGGGCGCATCGGGCGCGCGCACCACGCCCAGGATTTTGCCGCGCGTATCCACCACCGAAACGGATACCTGGGCACGGCTGTCCAGCGGCTGGCGGATCGCGGCGCGGGCACGCGACATGATCTTGAAGGCTTCCTCGAGCACGGCGGCGGTTTCG
>CAIUTH010000271.1 GCA_903902075.1 uncultured Alphaproteobacteria bacterium | reverse complement strand
GATTGGTGGTGACGATATAACCCCCGTCGCGCCAAACCCGGTCGCCATGGTGCCAGCGGGTCATGCGCGCCTCATGGTGCGCCTTATAATGCGATTGGCCCGGATGGTCGCAGCAGCAATGGGCCCAGGCCGCGGCCGGCATGAGCGCGGCGGCGAATATCAGGAGTCTGGCAAGTCCCCGCATGGCACGAGGTTAGCCCGCCATCGGGGAAACGAAAAGCCGTCCGGACAACAAAAAGCCCCGGGCCTGGAGGCCCGGGGCTTTCCGTTTTTCCGGACGCTACGGCCTAGTAGTAGTGACGGCGGCCGTCGCGATCGATGTAGTAGGCGTCATGCTCGCGGCGATATTCGCGGCGGGAAGCAGCGCGGCGGCAATCCGCGCGATTGTTGCTGTGACCGATCGTGTTACCGATCAGGCCGCCGGCGACACCGCCGACCGCGGCGCCCACCAGGCTGTGCGAGGCAAGGCCACCGACCAGGGCGCCCGAGCCCGCGCCCAGCACCGTTTCGGTCGAAGCATCGTTGTCACAGGCCGCGTTGGCGGAAATGGTACCCGCGCCCAGCGCAATGGCAGCGGCAGCGGCAATCTTGGCGAAACGATTCATAGCGAACCTCCTGAATACGGGGTTCCCCCCTATTACAGGGACAGAAACGTACCGTTTTGCAGAAAGGTTCCCTTCAGCACTAAGGCATCATTGGGGCAGGCAATTTATCGGCTTAAAGCGCCGGATAATCGGTATAGCCCTGCGCCCCGCCGGAATAAAAGGTCGACGGATCCCAGGCGTTCAGCGGCGCGCCGTCGGCGAATCGCTTCACTAGGTCGGGGTTGGCGATGAACAGCTTGCCGAAGGCCACGGCATCGGCGCGGCCTTCCGCCAGCGCTTTCTGGCCACTGGCCAGGTCGAAGCCTTCATTGACGATATAGGGGCCGCCAAAGGCGTCCTTCAAAGCCGGGCCGATGCTTTCGACATTGGCGATGGCGCGCGGACGGCCCTGGCTGTCCTGCAGTTTGGTGTCCGGACCGATCACCGATTCGCGCGCCGCGATCCAGCCCAGCTTGCGCTTGCCCAATTCGCGCGCGACATAGGTGAAGGTCCCCAGCCGGTCGCTGTCGCCCATGTCATGACTGTCCATGCGCGGCGCCAGGTGCATGCCCACACGGTCGGCGCCCCACACATCGATGCAGGCGTCGGTGACTTCCAGCATCAGCCGGGCACGGTTCTCGATGCTGCCGCCATATTCGTCGTCGCGCTTGTTGGTGGAATCCTGCAGGAACTCGTCCAGCAGATAGCCATTGGCGCCGTGAATGTGCACGCCGTCGAAACCGGCCTTCGCCGCATTTTCGGCGCCCTGCTTGTAGGCATGGACGATGCCGGGTATTTCCGACAGCTGCAGGGCGCGCGGCGTGACATACTCCTTCTCTGGCCGCACCAGCGACACGTGCCCCTTGGGCCGTACCGCGCTGGGGGCTTCGGGCACCGCGCCGTTCAAGAACAGCGGATCGGAAATGCGCCCCACATGCCAAAGCTGCAGCACGATCCTGCCGCCGGCGTCATGTACCGCTTTGACGATCTTCTTCCAGCCCTCGGTCTGTTCGTCCGACCAGATGCCCGGGGTGGCGGCATAGCCCACCCCCATCGCCGATACGCTGGTGGCTTCGGAGATGATCAGGCCGGCGCTGGCGCGCTGGACGTAATACTCACGTTGCAGGTCGGTGGGCACGCGGCCATCGGGGGTGGCGCGGCTGCGGGTCAGCGGCGCCATGATGATGCGGTTGGGAAGGGACAGCGCGCCCAGCTTCAAGGGATCAAACAGGGTCGGCATGACGGCTCCAGCACTTCGATGACGATCTAAGAGTTAGGCACGCCCCTGCCCACCTGCAACCGACAAGCCGTCAGGATGTCAGGCCAGTCGCCCAATCGCGTCAGTCAGCCGCACCGCCAGGGCCGCGGCCTCGGCGCGTTTTTCGCGCTGCTCGGCCAGGACTTCTTCCGGCGCCTTGGAGACGAACTGTTCGTTGGACAGCTTGGCGTCGAAACGGGCGATTTCGTCCTGCGCCTTTTTCAGATCCTTCTCCAGCCGGGCGCGTTCCTTGGCAAAATCGATGACATCGCCCAGGGGCAGCGCCACCACCGCTTCGGCCAGCACGAACTGGGCCGAGCCTTTGGGAATCGCCGTGGCTGCTTCGGCGCTGGACAGCCGCGCCAGGGTGGAAATCACGCCCAGGTGACGGGTCAGCCGCGCGGCACTTTCGTCCGAGGCGCCGGTCAGCACCAGCGGCACCTTGGCGCCGGCCGGCACGTTCATTTCGGCGCGCACCGAACGCACGCCCTTGATCAGCTCGATCACCCAATCCATTTCGGCGCTGGCAGGACCGCGCGCGGCCGCGATCTTCGGCCATTCGGCCAGGATCAGCAGCGTGTCGCGCGGCACCGGCGCGGTCGCCGCCCACAGCTCTTCGGTGATGAAGGGCATGAAGGGATGCAGCAGTTTCAGGATCTGGTCGCGCGCCCAGGCGGTGGTGGCGCGGGTCTCGGCCTGCACCTCCGCACTGCCCGACTGGAAGATCGGCTTGGTGATCTCGACATACCAGTCGCAGAAAATGTCGTAGACAAAGTGATAGGCTGCGCCCGCCGCCTCGTTGAAGCGCAGCGCCTGGATGGAGGCGGTGATATCGGCCACCGCCTGGGCGGTTTCCGCCACGATCCATGTGTTGACGGTCTGCGTCACCGTCATGGGATCGAAACCGGCCACGGTGATGCAGCCATTCATTTCGCAGAAACGCGAGGTGTTCCACAGCTTGGTGGCGAAGTTGCGGTTGGTCTCCACCCGCGTCGGGCCCACGCGCATGTCGCGGTTCTGCCCGGCGGCCAGCGCCAGGGTGAAGCGCAGCGCATCGGCGCCGAACTCGTCGATCAAAGTAATGGGATCGACCACATTGCCCTTGGTCTTGGACATTTTCGCGCCCTGCTCGTCCAGCACGCGGTTGTGGATCAGCACCGTCTTGAACGGCACCTTGCCCATGAAATGGGTGCCCATCATCATCATGCGGGCGACCCAGAAGAAGATGATGTCGAAGGCCGTCACCAGCACATCGGTGGGATAATAGCGCTCCAGCTCCACAGTGCTGTCGGGCCAGCCCAGGGTCGAGAAGGGCCACAGCGCCGAGGAGAACCATGTGTCCAGCACGTCCTCGTCGCGGATCAGCGGTTTGCCGCCGGCCTGCCTGACGACATCTTCTTCGGTTTCAGCGCAATAGACCTTGCCGTCCGCGTCATACCAGACCGGGATCTGGTGGCCCCACCACAGCTGGCGCGAAATGCACCAGGGGCGGATGTTGCGCATCCAGCCATAGAACACGTTCGTCCAGTTTTCCGGCACGAACTTGGTCTCGCCGCTTTCGACCGCGGCAATCGCCTTGTCGGCCAGCGGCTGGACGTTCAGGTACCATTGCTCGGTGAGGAACGGCTCCAGCACCACGCTCTTGGTCTTTTCGTCATGCGGCACCGCATGGGTGATGGGCTCGATCTTCTCGACCAGTTCCATTGCTTCCAGGTCGGCGACGATCTTCTTGCGCGCGGCTTCACGCGACAGGCCGCGATACGGCGCCGGCACGTCATTGTTGAGCGTGCCGTCCTTGTTGATCAGGTTGATCAGCGGCAGGTTGTGGCGCTTGCCGACTTCAAAGTCGTTGAAGTCATGGCCTGGTGTGATCTTGACGGCGCCGGTGCCCTTTTCCGGATCGGAATATTCATCGGCGATAATGGGGATCAGCCGCCCGGTCAGCGGCAGCACCGCGTGACGGCCG
>CAIUTH010000270.1 GCA_903902075.1 uncultured Alphaproteobacteria bacterium | reverse complement strand
TTTTCCTGTCATTTCCGGGGTTTTGGGGCGTTTTGGCGTTTCCCGCAACAACCCGGTTTTGGCAAGGGCCGTGCGCAACGTTTTTGTTGAACCCCATCAACGGCTTGAAAGCCGGGAGAGAAATTCGTGGCACGTATCGCCGGCGTCAATATCCCGACCCAAAAGCGAGTCGAAATCGGCCTTCGCTATATTCATGGAATCGGTCCGCATACCGCGCAGAAGATCGTCGCGCAGCTGGGGATCGATCCGACCCGCCGCGTCAGCGACCTGACGGAGTCCGAGGTCATCCAGATCCGCGAAATCATCGACCGCGACTTCATGGTCGAAGGCGACCTGCGCCGCGACGTCGCGATGAACATCAAGCGTCTGATGGATCTGGGCTGCTATCGCGGCCTTCGTCACCGCAAGAGCTTGCCGGTCCGCGGCCAGCGTACCCACACCAACGCCCGCACGCGCAAAGGCCCTGCCAAAGCGATCGCCGGCAAGAAGAAAGTCACGAAGTAAGCCATGGCTGACGATAAGAAGTCGGGCGGCAAGGCCCCCCGCGCCCGCAAGAAAGAAAAGAAGAACGTGGTTGTGGGCGTGGCCCATGTCGCCGCGACCTTCAACAACACAATCGTCACCATCACCGACACCCAGGGCAATGCGATTTCCTGGTCGAGCGCCGGCATGATGGGCTTCAAGGGTTCGCGCAAGTCCACGCCGTATGCGGCGCAGATGGCCGCCGAAGACGCCGGCCGCAAGGCTGTCGAGCACGGCATGCGCACTCTGGAAGTGGAAGTTTCCGGCCCCGGTTCGGGCCGCGAGTCGGCGCTGCGCGCGCTGCAGGCCATCGGCCTCGTCGTCACCTCCATCCGCGATGTGACGCCGATCCCGCACAATGGCTGCCGCCCGCCCAAGCGCCGCCGCGTTTAAAGTTTTTTCGGACGTACCACTAACCCGTCGAACGTATGGGCATGGTCCGACATGCTCGGGACACGATGAGGAAAACACATGTTTCAGAAGAACTGGCAGGAACTGATCAAGCCGGGCAAGCTCAAGACCGAAGGTGGTCATGACGCGGGCCGTACCGCCACCATCACCGCCGAACCGCTGGAACGCGGCTTCGGCCTGACGCTGGGCAACTCCTTGCGCCGCGTGCTGCTGTCGTCGCTGCAGGGCGCCGCCGTCACCGCCATCTCCATCGAAGGAGTGCTGCACGAATTCTCGTCCATCCAGGGCGTGCGCGAAGACGTCACCGACATCGTGCTCAACGTGAAGATGATCGCGCTGCGCATGCATGCTGAAGGTCCCAAGCGCGTTTCGCTGCGCAAGCAGGGTCCGGGCGAAGTGAAGGCCGGCGACATCCAGACCACCGCCGACATCGAAATCCTCAATCCCGAACTGGTGCTCTGCACCTTGGACGAGAAGGTGGACTTCCGCATGGAGCTCACAATCGCCACCGGCAAGGGCTATGTCCCCGCCGACCGCAACCGTCCGGAAGATGCGCCGATCGGCCTGATCCCGGTGGACTCGCTGTTCAGCCCGGTGAAGAAGGTTTCCTACAAGGTCGAGAACACCCGCGAGGGCCAGATCCTCGACTATGACAAGCTGACCCTGACCGTCGAAACCAATGGGGCCGTCACGCCGGACAATGCCGTGGCCTATGCCGCGCGCATCCTGCAGGACCAGCTCCAGGTGTTCATCAACTTCGAGGAGCCGCGCGAGCGTGCCGCCGAAGAAGCCAAGCCCGACTTGGCGTTCAATCCGGTGCTGCTGAAGAAGGTGGACGAGCTGGAACTGTCGGTGCGTTCGGCCAACTGCCTGAAGAACGACAACATCGTCTATATCGGCGACCTGATCCAGAAGACCGAAGCCGAGATGCTCCGCACCCCGAACTTCGGCCGCAAGTCGCTGAACGAGATTAAGGCCGTTCTCGCCGAAATGGGCCTGCACCTGGGCATGGAAGTACCCGGCTGGCCGCCCGAGAATATCGAAGACCTCGCCAAGCGTTACGAAGACCAATACTGATCTTTTAGAAAGCCACTCCCATGCGTCACGGCAACCAAGGCCGCAAGTTCAACCGCACCGCCTCGCACCGCAAGGCGATGTGGGGCAACATGACTGCCGCGCTGATCAAGCACGAGCAGATCAAGACCACGCTGCCGAAGGCCAAAGACCTTCGCCCCGTGATCGAGAAGCTGGTGACCCTGTCGCGCCGCGGCGCCAAGGACCTGCATGCCCGCCGCCAGGCGCTGGCCCAGATCAAGGACGCCGACCAGGTGACCAAGCTGTTCGACGTGATCGGCCCGCGTTATGCCGGCCGTCCGGGCGGCTACACCCGCGTGCTGAAGGCCGGTTTCCGCCATGGCGACAATGCCCCGATGGCGATCATCGAGTTCATCGACCGTGACGAGGGCGCCAAGGGCCTGGATTCGGGTCCGGTGGAAGTGTCGGAAGACGCGGAAGCCTGATTTTCGCCAAACTCGCATTGAAAATGGGGCGGCAGAAATGCCGCCCTTTTTTGTTGTTCAAACGTTGTGACTTTTGATTTGGAACTTTTGAAAGGTCATAACCATGCACAAATTCTGGATTTGCCTGCCGGTACTGAGCCTTGGCTTGGCCGCCTGCGGTCCCCGCGACAGCTGCGAGGTGCCTGTCCAGCCCAAGATGCTGAGCGTCCATGACATGAGCCGGGAGCAGAAGGCCAATGCGCTGGGCGTGCCGCCGGACCGCATCCCGGTGGACCAGCCCGTTGCGGAAAGCCCCGCCTCGCAGTCGGCCTATGCCGCCTATGTGGACGAGCATAACCGCGCGGTGCAGACCGGATTCTGCGTCGACAACGAGGCCTACAAGGCCCGGGGCATGAAAGATGAAATGAGCACCGTGGCGCGCGCCGTGATGGCCACCTGCCATGAAGGCGCGGAAGCCGATACGCTGGCCACCGTGCTGAAGTATCGTAACTGCGCGACGGGCAACAAATAGCATTGGACTTGTACAAGACTGTCGGGAGGCTGGGCGTGACGAAGACATTATCGATTGCCGTGGGCGCGTGCGCGTTGGCCGCGGCGGTCATCTATGCCGTGCCGGCGTTGACGGCGGATACCAAGCCGGAGCCGTTGCGCCTGGCGCCGCCGGCGCCGCGCGCGCTGCCGGCGGCGCCGGCATCGATGGGGCAGGTGCAGCTGACTTTTGCGCCGGTTGTGCGCCGGGTGGCACCGGCCGTGGTCAATGTCTATTCCAAGTCAGTGGTGCAGGCCCAGGTCAATCCCTTCTTCAATGACCCGCTGTTCAGTCAGTTGTTCGGCAATCCCGAAATGCGCCAGCGCGTGCAGCAGAGCCTGGGCTCCGGCGTCATCGTGCGTGCCGACGGCCTGATCCTGACCAACAATCATGTGGTGGAAGGCGGCAACGAGATCACCATCGCCTTGTCCGACAAGCGCGAATTCAAGGCCAAGGTGCTGCTGGCCGATCCGCGCACCGATCTGGCGGTGCTGAAGATCGACACCAAGGGCGAGCGCCTGCCGGCGGTGAGCTTTGCCGATTCCGACCAGGTGCAGGTGGGCGATCTGGTGCTGGCGATCGGCGATCCCTTCAACGTGGGCCAGACCGTCACCATGGGCATCGTCTCGGCGCTGGCGCGCACCCAGATTTCGGCCGGCGACTACCAGTTCTTCATCCAGACCGACGCGGCCATCAATCCGGGCAATTCCGGCGGCGCGCTGGTCACCACCGACGGCAAGCTGGCGGGCATCAACACCGCCATCTATTCGCGCAGCGGCGGCAGCATCGGCATCGGCTTCGCCATTCCCGCCAACCTGGCGCGGCGCGTGGTCGAAGGTGTGGAGGGCGCCAAGGGCGCCGCCACCGCTAGCTTGCGGCTGGCCTGGGTCGGCGCCAGCGGCCAGCCCGTTACCAGCGCTATCGCATCTTCGCTGGGTCTGCCCAAGCCGGGCGGTGTGCTGATCAAGGATGTCTATCCGGGCGGCCCGTTGGGCAATGCCGGGGTAAAGTCGGGCGAAGTGGTGCAGTCGGTGGACGGGGTGGCGGTGGACGACATCCAGTCGCTGAACTATCGCACCGCCACCCACAAGCCGGGCGACACGGTGCGGATGCATGTCGCGGCCGGCAAGACGGCGCGCGACGTCACCGTCACCGTGGCGTTGCCGCCGGAAAATCCGCCGCGCGATCTTCAGACCATCGCCGGGCGCAATCCGCTGACCGGCGCCAAGGTCGAGAACGTCTCGCCCGCCACCGCCACCGAGTTGCAGATGGACGTGATGGCCAAGGGCGTGGCCATTGTGTCCGTCAGCCCCACTGGTATCGCCGCCAATTACGGCTTCCAGCCCGGCGACATCGTGCGCAGCGTGAACGGCGTCACCATCAATCGCGTGGGCGAGCTGGTGCGGCTGCTGAACGCCACCAATCGCTGGGACCTGGTGGTGGAGCGCGGCGGGCGCAAATTGGCGCTGTCTGTAGAAGGCTGAAGCTCGACCAGCGCCAAAGGCTGGATACAATCTCCGACGTCATCGTCACATTTGTGATCATCGCAGGTGTGAACGTGGCAACAATGTGTTTGGAGAATTGTTACCGCATGTTGCCTGCGATCAATTCTGCAGCAGTTTCACGCTTGTGACGCGACCGCGCGCACCTATCTGCGTTAGCCCTTGTGCATGGGGGGCCATGCAAAGGGACTGAAATGAAAAAACTGTTTGTTGCGTCCGCCGCGGCGTTGATCCTCGGCACATATGCGGCCCAGGCCGATACCTATGTTTCTGTGCTGGGCGGGCCGACCTTTGCGCCTGCCTTGCGCGTCGGCGGCTCCAAGTTCGACATGGACACCGGCTTCAATGTCGGCGCGCGTGTCGGCACCAGCCTGGAGCGCTGGAACCTGCCGAATTTCTCGGTGGAAGCGGACGGGCTGTTCGGCCAGTCCACCTACAAGGGCACCAGCAATGCGCGGCTGCAGACCAGTTCCTATATGGGCAACTTGATCTATCACGTGCCGATGGATTCGCCGTTCGGCGTCTATGGCGGCGCCGGCCTGGGTGCGGTCAATACCAATATCGACAATGGCCTGGGCAATCATGGCGGTTCGACCGTGCTGGGCTGGCAGGCGCTGGGCGGGGTGGAATATCGCGCCTCGGAATGGGCCAGCCTGTTCGCCGAGTATCGCTACCAGGACGCCCACAATGTGAATGCCGGCGGCCTGACCCAGGTCGGCAACCGCTCGAACAACCTGTCGTTCGGGGTTAAGTGGCACCTTTAAAATAGGCTTCGGCCAGGAAAAGAGCCCTGCGGGACCCCTCGCAGGGCTCTTTTTTGTTATACCACGCCTATGAGCGACCTGTTCGAATCCGGCGGCCTGGCAGAGGACGCGCCGCGGCCCCTGGCCGACCGGCTGCGGCCCCAAGCCCTGGCCGATGTGGTGGGGCAGGATCATCTTCTGAACCCTGAAGGTCCGCTGGGCCGCATGGTGACCAATGGCCGGCCGACCTCGATCATCCTGTGGGGCCCGCCGGGCACCGGCAAGACGACCATCGCGCGGCTGCTCTCAACTGCCTTCAACCTGCACTTCGAGCAATTGTCGGCGGTGTTCTCCGGTGTTGCCGATTTGAAAAAGACGTTCGAAGCCGCGCGGCAGCGCCGACGCATGGGGCAGGGCACCCTGCTGTTCATCGATGAGATTCACCGCTTCAACCGCAGCCAGCAGGACAGCTTCCTGCCCGTGGTGGAAGATGGCACCGTCGTGCTCGTCGGCGCCACCACCGAGAATCCATCTTTCGAATTGAATGGTGCGCTGTTGTCCCGCGCCCAGGTGCTGGTGCTGCGGCGGCTGGATGATGCGGCGCTGGAGCAGCTGCTGCAGCGGGCGGAAGCCCATTATGGCGAGCCCCTGAAGCTGACGGACGATGCGCGCGCAAGCTTGCGCGCCATGGCCGATGGTGACGGACGCTATCTGCTGAACCTGGTGGAAGAACTGTCCAGCGTGAAGACGGTCAAGCCGCTGGATTCCGCGGCGCTGGTCTCGGCGGTGCAGCGGCGCATGCCGCTCTACGACAAGAGCCGCGAGGAGCATTACAATATCATCTCGGCGTTGCATAAATCCATTCGCGGCAGCGATCCCGATGCGGCGCTTTATTGGCTGGCGCGGATGCTTCAG
>CAIUTH010000269.1 GCA_903902075.1 uncultured Alphaproteobacteria bacterium | reverse complement strand
TGTGCAGTGGCTATTTCAATCAGGCTGTTTCGATTGCGCGTAATCCTCAAAAGTTCCGAACGGTTCCCAGCACCTGGTGGGCGGCTTGTGCCCCTCAAAAAACGAATCGTCAAACAAAAAATTTCATTAACGTGACAGACCGTCATAAACGGCTGAAAAACACAGGGTTTTCCTGTGCTGTCCGCATACGGATCAAACGTCGCTGCGACTCTTTTTCAAGGCCGCCTGCGCCGCCGCGAGACGCGCAATTGGAACTCGGAATGGTGAACAGGACACGTAATCCAATCCTGAGTCGTGACAGAAGCGGATGGAATCGGGGTCGCCGCCATGCTCTCCGCAGATACCAAGCTTGAGTTTTTCGCGGGTCTTGCGCCCCCTTTCCGCCGCAATCTGGATCAGTTCACCAACGCCATCGACATCCAGTGAAACAAACGGATCGCGCGCGATCACGCCCTTGGCCAGATAGTCGCTGAGGAACATGCCGGCATCGTCGCGCGACACACCCAGCGTGGTTTGCGTCAGATCGTTGGTGCCGAACGAGAAAAACTGCGCGGTCTGCGCAATCTCGCCCGCTTTCAGCGCGGCGCGCGGCAATTCGATCATCGTTCCGATCAGGTAATCCGGGACTTTCCCGCGTTCCTGTTTTATCGCCTGCGCCACCGCCGCGATGCGCGCCGCCAATATGTCCAGTTCCGACGTGAAGGCCACCAGCGGGATCATGATTTCCAGCTGCACCGCAGCCCCGCCCTTTTCTTCCACCGCCAGTGCCGCTTCCAGGATGGCGCGGGCCTGCATCTCGTAGATTTCCGGATAGGTGATGCCCAGCCGGCAGCCGCGGTGACCCAGCATGGGATTGGCTTCGTGCAGCGCAATGGCGCGGGCGCGCAGCTTCTTGACGTTGGTGCCGGCGGCGGCGGCGACTTCCGCGAACTCTTCTTCCTTGTGCGGCAAAAATTCGTGCAGCGGCGGATCCAGCAGCCGGATGGTAACCGGCAGGCCGGCCATTTCCTGGAAGATGCCTTCAAAATCGGCGCGCTGCATGGGAAGCAATTTCGCCAACGCCGCTTTGCGCTCGTCTTCGGCGTCGGCCAGGATCATCTGGCGCACCGCGATGATGCGGTCTGCTTCAAAGAACATGTGCTCGGTGCGGCACAGGCCGATGCCTTCGGCGCCGAACTTGCGGGCGGTGGCGGCATCGCCCGGCGTGTCGGCATTGGTGCGCACGCGCAAGTGGCGTACTTCATCGGCCCATCCCATCAGGGTGCCGAAATCACCGGTCATTTCCGGCTGGCGCAAACCGACCTTGCCCTTGAACACCAGACCCGCCGCGCCATCGATGGTGATGATGTCGCCGCGCGTGATGGTGACATTGCCCGCCACCATCTCGCCGCGCACCGCATCGATCTTCAGCATGCCGGCGCCGGAGACACAGGGACGGCCCATGCCGCGCGCCACCACGGCTGCGTGGCTGGTCATGCCGCCGCGCGCGGTCAGGATGCCGCGCGCCGCATGCATGCCGTGAATGTCTTCGGGGCTGGTTTCGGTACGCACCAAGATCACGTCGCGGTGATCGGCTGCCAGCTTCTCGGCCTCCTCCGCGGTGAAGGCGACCTCGCCGGTGGCGGCGCCCGGCGAGGCACCCAGGCCCACCGCGATCTGCTCGCGCGGCGCATCGGGGTCGAGCGTGGGGTGCAAAAGCTGGTTCAAGGCTTCCGGCTCGACGCGGGTGACCGCGATCTTCCTGTCGATCAGCCCTTCGCGCTCCATGTCGACGGCCGCCTTCAACGCCGCTTCCGCGGTGCGCTTGCCGGAGCGGGTCTGCAGCATGAACAGCTTGCCTTCCTGCACCGTGAATTCCACGTCCTGCATGTCGCGGTAATGCTGTTCCAGTTGCTCGCCGATGGCGCGCAATTCCTCATAGGCCTTGGGCATGGCTTCTTCCATGCTTGCCTTGCGGATGCCCAGCCGTTCGCGCACCGCCTTGGAAATGGGCTGCGGCGTGCGAATGCCCGCCACCACGTCCTCGCCCTGGGCATTGATCAGGAATTCGCCATACAGCAGCTTTTCGCCGGTGGCCGGATCGCGGGTGAAGGCGACGCCGGTGGCGCTGCTTTCGCCGCGATTGCCGAACACCATGGCCTGCACGGTAACGGCGGTGCCCCAGTCCTCGGGAATGTTGTTCAGCTTGCGATAGGTGTTGGCGCGCGGGCTGTGCCAGCTGCCGAACACCGCGCCGATGGCGCCCCACAGCTGTTCCTGCACATCCTCGGGGAACGGCCTGCCCAGTTCCTTCTGCACGCGCGCCTTGTAAAGGCCGGCGATGCGCTTGAGGTCTTCGGCGTCCAGGTCGGTGTCCAGCCCGACACCCTTGGCGTCCTTTTCGTCGTCCAGGATTTCCTCGAAGGCGGCATGGTCCACGCCCAGCACCACGTCGGAATACATCTGGATGAAGCGGCGATAGCTGTCATAGGCGAAACGCTCGTCGCCGGTCAGCCTGGCCAGCCCTTCGGCCGTGGCGGCGTTCAGGCCCAGATTCAGCACCGTATCCATCATGCCGGGCATGGAGACGCGTGCGCCAGAGCGCACGCTGAGCAGCAGCGGCTTGTCGGTGTCGCCAAAATTGCCCTTGGCCTGGTAGCCGACTTCGCGCAGGGCGATGTCGACCTGTTCCTTCAGGTCCGGCGGATAGCTTTCCTTGTTGGCGTAGTAAAAGGTGCAGACTTCGGTGGTGATGGTCAGGCCCGGGGGCACCGGCAGGCCCAGATTGCTCATCTCGGCCAGGTTGGCGCCCTTGCCGCCCAACAGGTTGCGCATGCCGGCTTCGCCTTCGGCCTTGCCGTCGCCGAACGCATAGACCCATTTCGTCATCGCACTAACCTTCGATTTTAGAGAAGTCCGCAACCTGGTGCAGGGTCGCCCGCAGGCTAGCCAAAAGGTTCAGGCGGTTTTCGCGCACCGGCTTGTCGTCTGCATTCACCTTCACGCCTTCGAAGAACCCGTCCACCGGAACGCGCAGTGCGGCCATCTGCTGCATGGCGGCAGCGAAATCTTCCCTGTCCAGCGCGGCGGTAATAGCGGCGCGGGCCTTGGTCAGGGCCGCGAATAGCGCCTTCTCGGCCGCTTCGGACAGCAAATTTTCTGTGACCTCGCTGATAAAGGTCTTGCCGTCCTTCTTTTCCTCGGCCTTGAGGATATTGGCGGCGCGCTTGTAGCCGGCCAAAAGGTTGGCGCCATCGTCGGACTTCAGGAAAGCCTGCAACGCTTCGACACGGGCCACCAGGCGCACCAGATCGCCCTCATTGCCCAGGCTGAACACGGCATCAATCAGGTCGTGGCGGATGCCCTTTTCCTTCAGCGCGACCTTCAGACGGTCGGCGAAAAAGGACAGGAGGTCGCTTTCCAGCTTCAGCGGATAGCGCAGCTTGTTTTCCAGCAGGATGCGGATCACGCCCAGCGCGGCGCGGCGCAAGGCGAAGGGATCGCCGGAGCCGGTGGGCTTCTCGCCCGCCGCGAAGAAGCCGGTCAGGGCATCCAGCTTGTCGGCCAGTGCCACAGCGATGGCGATCTTGTCGGTGGGCACGGCATCCGACGGGCCGACGGGCTTGTAGTGATCGCGCACCGCGTCTGCGACGGGGGCATCTTCCTTGTCGTGCAGGGCGTAGTAGCGGCCCATCACACCTTGCAGCTCGGGGAATTCGCCCACCACGCCAGTGGTCAGGTCGGCCTTGGCGAGTTTGGCGGCGCGCTGCGCCTTGCTTCCATCGGCGCCGATCTTGCCGGCGATCTCGCCCGCCAGCTTTTCAATGCGCGTGACGCGCTCAAACTGGGTGCCGAGCTTGGCGTGGAAGACGATGCCTTTCAGCTTCTCCACCCGGCTTTCCAGGGAATGCTTGCGGTCCTCGTCCCAGAAGAACTTGGCGTCCGACAGTCGGGCGCGCAGCACGCGCTCGTTGCCGGCGACGATTTCCTTGCCGCCGTCCTTGGCCACCATGTTGGCGACCAGGGCGAAGCGGTTGGCCATTTTCACGGTCTTGGGATCGCGCAAGGAAAAATACTTCTGATGCGTCCGCATCGAGGTCTGGAGAATTTCCGCCGGCACATCCATGAACTCGTCCTGGATGGTGCCGACATAGACGGTTGGCCATTCGGCGAGGCCGCAGACTTCCGCCAGCAGCCCCTCGTCCGGGATCATTTCCAGGCCATGGATGAAGGCCGCCTGCTTGATGCCTTCAAAGATGATGGCGGCGCGTTCCTCGGCTTCCAGCACCACATGATTGGCCTTCAGCTTCTGGGCGTAATCGTCAAAGCGACGGGCCTCGATCTTGCCTTCCGACAGGAAGCGATGACCGCGCGTGTGCAGGCCGGTCGAAATTCCGGCAAAGCTGAACGGCACCAGTTCGCCGTCAAACGTGCAGAGAATGGAATGCAGCGGCCGCACCCAGCGCACCGGGGAACCCGGCTTCCAGCGCATGGACTTGGGCCAGGGCAGCTTGGCCATCACGTCCGGAATGATCTCGGCCAGC
>CAIUTH010000268.1 GCA_903902075.1 uncultured Alphaproteobacteria bacterium | reverse complement strand
GGTTCATCACCCGTCACCGCCAAAAGCCGACCTGTTGAAGCGCACGGCAACAGTCTGAACATCAGCCTGGCGCCGCACTCCTATATCCAGCTCAAGGCTAGGTTGGCCTGAGCAACGCCAGTCGAGGAACCGGACCATGCACATCAGATATCTTGCGCCGCTCGTCGCGATCATTCCGGCCGTGCTGTGCCTTGCGGCATCGGCGCAAACCACGCGGCCCGCGCCCCTGCATGCCTGGGCGCCGCAGCCGGTGAAGCTGGCGCCCTTCACCGCGCCGAACAAACCGCTCAAAAGGCTGGCCGACATCCTGGCGCGTCACAAAGGCAAGAGGGATTGGGCCGAAACCGAGGTCCTGACCCGCGACTATATCGGCTAATACGTCTCCATGGGGCCGGGCCAGAAGACCAAGACCCTGTTCTGGGCCGATGACCGCGTGTTCTGGTGGGTCCAGTCAGGCCAGATGAAGGTGAGCATCGAAGGGCAGGAGCCGTTCATTGCGAGCAAGGGGTTCCTGGTCCAGGTGCCCTACCGCATTCCCTATTCCATGGAGACGGTAGGCGATGAGCCGGTTCTGCGCTTTGAAGTGCGTGCGGCGGGCGAAGTGCCGAGCTATCCCGCCACCGAGACGCCAATTCCAGTCAAGGGCTGGAAGTTTGTGGACACTATCTATACCGGCCGCGGCAAATATGACGAGATCAACAAGCCCTACCTGGATTTCGAGAAGGTTGTCGTGCAGGGCGGCGCCAAAGGCGGCGGCTTTGTACGCGACGACCATACCTGGGCCAATGTGATCCGCGCGCCCGGTGTACCGACGCCGCCGCCCTCGAGCTGGGGTCATTTTCACGAGAATTTCGACGAATTCTGGGTGGTGATGGAAGGCCAGCTTGAATTCCTGATCGAGGGGGAGCCGCTGATCCGCGCCGAAGTCGGCGACATCGTATTCGCCCCGGAGGAGCGCTGGCATCGCGCGCTGTCCGTCGGTACCGGCATGAGCACGCGCCTGGCCATCACGCCACGCCCGCCAAGCCTTCACTATTATCAGCCCGGTGCTTCGCTGGGAGATTAATACGCCATGCCGCAGATGCACCGCAGAAATCTAGTCAAGCTGGCCGGCGCGCTACCGGTGCTGGGAAGCGCCGCCGCCGCCGCACCGCCCCGGATCGTGGCGATTATCGAGCCCGGCAACGCGGTGACGGGATCGCCGCCCGTGGAGCGGGCCCTGGACAAATTGCGCCAAGCCCTGGTTGCGCACGGCGCCGGGCTGGAGATCGCTGAGACGAACAGTGGTGCAGCCCTGGCGTTGATCGTGGCGGCGCCTGAAGCGGCGCTGGCGGCTGGTTTTGCCCCGGGCAGCCATACCCAAATCGTGCCCGAACAATTCCGCATCGCGCCCGGCATGTTGTCTGGCAGCCCCGCGCTGCTGGTTTCGGCTCGGGATATTCGCGGCTTTGTTTACGGGCTGCTGGAACTGGCGGAGCGCGTGCAGTTCGGCGGCGTGGTGGCGCTGCATCTCAAAGACGCAGCGGACGAGGCACCCGCCAATCGGGTGCGCAGTGTGGCGCGCGCCTTTTGCAGCG
>CAIUTH010000267.1 GCA_903902075.1 uncultured Alphaproteobacteria bacterium | reverse complement strand
GGACGGGAATGCGGTCATGCTCGTCCAGTTCTCCGGCCCGCATGCGCTGCAGTGCTGCGCTGTAATCGTCGGTGGGATAATAATAGATCCGCTCCAGCGCGACATTGGCCGCATCGAAGAAGCGCGGATTTTTCTCCACCAGAACATGGCCGTTGGGTATCCATTCCTTCAGCAGGAAAGCGCCGTTGCCGACATGGTTGCCGGGCCGCGCCCAGTCCTTGCCCTCGGCCCTCACCACATGCCGCGGCAGGGGATGGGTACAGGCATGCATCAGCATTTGCAGCAAATAGGGGGCGGGCCGCTCCAGCCGCACTTCCAGTTCGTGCGGCCCCAGCGCCGTGATGCCAAGCGCATCGGGCTTCATTTTGCCCGCGCTGATGCTTTCCGCATTCTTGATCACATAGAGGTAATAGGCGTAGGGCGCGCCGGTCACCGGATCGACCAGCCTGCGCCATGAGAAGACGAAGTCCTCGGCGGTCAAAGGTGCGCCGTCCGACCATTGCGCATCGCGCAGCTTGAAGTGCCAGGTCAGGCCATCGGGCGCTGTGCTCCATTCGGTCGCCATGCCGGGAACCGGGTGGCCGCCCGGATCCTCGGTCATCAGGCCGACCATCAAGTCGCCCAGGATGTTGTCATCCTGTGTTCCGGTGGACATGGCGTTGTCGAGCGTCTGGGGCTCGGCGCCGTTACCGCGCCTCAAGGTTTCGGCATCGGGTATCCGGGCGGTGTGACTGCCGCCGGGCTGGCGCAGCGCCCAAATTCCGCCGGCCGCTGCCGCCGCGCCGCCTGCCAGGGCAAGGCGCCGGCTCCATGTCTTGCGGGGTACCATCAAGACCTTCTACCATGTGTTTAGACAAACATTTGCCGGGTTTGCGGCAGACAATTCAATGACTTCAGTGGGGGAATGCGATGCGTAAGGCGATTTTTGCGGCACTGGCCGTGGGCGGGGCTTTGGTTCCCGGCCTGGCGCTGGCCGACGCGCGCGAGGACGTGGTCTCCAACCTGACCCGCTGCGCCCAGCTGACCGAGGATCGCCAGTGGCTGGACTGTTATTATGGCGCCGCGCAGCCGATGCGCGCCTGGCTGGGCCTGTCGCCGGCGTCCCAGGGGCAGCTCAAGCTGCTGCAGGAACAGCCCAAGCCCGCGCTACTGCCCTCCACGGTGACACGCGCTGCCGTGCGCACGGGCCCGCCGCCCAAGCCCAAGGCCTCCGGCCTCTTCGATGTGTTCGGTGGATCGGACGTGGTCAACAACCAGCCTGTGGCGTCCTATGACGTGAAGGCCGACGGTTTCCTCATCACTTTGGCGGACGGCCAGGTGTGGAAGCAGACCGACGATGATGCTTCAAAGCATCCCGTGCGCTGGCGCGATCCCGCTTCCAGCATGCGGGTCACCATCAGCCAGGGCGCGATGCACAGCTTCAACCTGGTGGTGAATGACGAAAACCTGCACCACAAGGTGAAGCGCATCCGATAAAAAAGCCGCCCTTGCGGGGGCGGCTGTTATCTCAGTGCGGGAGCTGGCTGTCTTCGACGGGCTGGTGCGGCTGGGGATTCCATATCCCCGATTCATAGACATAGACCCCGAAGCCGGCGATCGCGATGGCTATGATCACGGCCACTATGGTGCGGGACTTTTTGTCCGGCGCCTCATCGATATGCTGATGGAATTCCCCGATATTGCTCATGATACCTCCCTGGAATGTTGTGCTGTGCTATGCGTCTCCGTACCTGATGCAGGCCGCTTCTGTGAGCGGCGCAGTGCCCGATTTATAACACATTTGGCGGCCGGGAGTGAGCCTTAATCGTGCTCCGCCACGAAGTGGCCGGGCGCGATCTGCTTCAGTTTGGGCCGGTAGCCGGGCTCGCCCAGCCGCGACTTGAGGAAGGTCAGCTGGGCCTTCGGGTCCAGGGGTGAGGGCAGGTCGCCGGTCAGCAGCAGCCTTGTTTTGGCCCGTTCCATGCGGGGATCGGGCGTGGGCACCGCCGACAGCAGGGCGCGGGTATAGGGGTGGCGCGGATCTGCATACAGCATGGCGCTGGGCGCCAGTTCCACCACCCGGCCCAGATACAGAACCATCACCCGGTGCGACAGGCGGCGCACCACCGACAGGTCATGGCTGATGAAGATCAGCGCCAGGCGGGTTTGTGCCTGCAGGTCCCGGATCAGCGCCACGATCTGGGCCTGGATGGAAACGTCCAGCGCGCTGACGGCTTCGTCGCAGACCAGCATCTTCGGTCCCACAATCATGGCGCGGGCAAGACCCACGCGCTGGTTCTGGCCGCCGGACAATTCATGGGGATAGCGATTGATCCAGCCTGGCTCCAGGCCCACGCGGCTCATCATGGCGCGCACGCGCTGGCGCACGGTGTCGCGCGGCAGATGCGGTTCCAGCGCCTTGAGCGGTTCGGCGATGGACACGCCGATGGGCATGCGCGGGTCCAGACTGGCCAGCGGGTCCT
>CAIUTH010000266.1 GCA_903902075.1 uncultured Alphaproteobacteria bacterium | reverse complement strand
TGCAGGAACCGCGCCCGCCCCGGCGGCGCCCTGGGTTAGCGGTTTTGTCGTCGGCTCCTATGAATATGCCTTCCGCTATGGCGGCCGGGCCGATTACAGCCGCGGCGCGGAGATCGAGCCGGGGGTGGATTGTCCGCATGGCAGCACGACCCATTTCGCCAATCCCGACAAGACCAAGGCGGCGATTGCGCGCCAGCGCTGGCGCAGCCAGCAGGAAATCGAAGCCATCACCGCGCCGCCCGGCCTGGAACAGGTGCGCGGTCCGGCCATCACCCGCTTCCTGATCTGGAATCGCGCCGTCGCCTATCGCGGCTACCGGCGCGGCATCGAAACCTATGTGAATCCCTTCGCGGCCGAGGATACCGGCCAGCCGGAAGTGACCGGCCGCATCGGCGACGGGTTCAACCTGGACGGCAAGATCAAGGCCGGCGACTTTGTCAGCCCTGATGGCGAGAGGGGCATCGACAACAACCTGTATCGCGCCTGGGGTTGTGACGCGCCCTGGCGCGGCAACGGCAACGCCACCTTGGACCTGCGTGCCAACGACAAGATGCAGGACGGTCTCTATACGATGGTTGTCCGCGTGTCGGGCAACGGTGATCCGAAGAACGATCCCAATGCCATCGTCGAGATCGGCTATTCGCCCGACAAGATCATCAAGGATGCGCGCGGCGGCATCGCGACGGATTATTCCTATCGCATCCTGCAATCGGGCCAATATACCCGGCTCAAGGCCAGGATCGTGAATGGCGTGGTGGAAACCGAGCAGGTGGAGCATCTGCACACCCCGCGCATCGCCTGGTTCTATGACCAGACCGGCGACACCAATTTCGCCAGGGGCAAGATCCGCTTCAAGATCGCGGCCGATGGTTCTGCCGCCGGCCTGATCGGCGGCTATCGCAACTGGCGCGACCTTTATACCGAGAACACCTTCGCCCAGGATGGCGGCCAGCAGGGCGTTCGCGAGCACGAAGATCATGTCGCGCTTACGCCCTGCGCCGCAATGCCGATGGCATGGTCAATGCGGCAACCGGAAAATATGACGGGATCTCGACGGTCTATCGCATCAAAATGTCGACCGCCTATGTGGTCGATCCCGACAAGCCGATGGAAATTCCCATTCTGGCGGGCGATGAGCCGCGCCGCCAGTCGTTCATTGCCATCAAGGAAAATACCATCAAGGGCATAGAGACGCGAACGCCCCAGCCGGTGCCGCCCGGCACCACCGAGGCGGCGCTGCCTTTTGTGGAGAACATCCGCGACCTGCCCAGCAAGGCGTATTTCCTCAAGACGCTGGACCGGCCGCACTATCCCGACGAGGACGAAAAGGGCATCCCGCCCTGGGCGCACAGGACCGGCCCGGGCACCTTGCTGCCGCCTGCGCCACCGCCGAAGCCCAAGCAGGAAGCGCGCAACGACGGCCCTTAGCCCTGGACCGCGTGGCCCAAAGACGCTGGCGCGCAGGCGGTCCAAGGGTGCTTGCTCTTGGCGGGCGCGCTTGCTAAACCCCCGGTCCTACCGGGATTTTTCCCATTAGACTGTGCGGTCGTGGCGGAACGGTAGACGCACTACCTTGAGGTGGTAGCGGGGCAACCCGTGGAAGTTCGAGTCTTCTCGACCGCACCATTTTTCGCGCCCCTCAGAGCGCGAATCCCGTCGGCTTCTCGCCGGCCTGGCAGGCCTTCCACATCCGCTCATAAGCCTCCTCGATCCGCTTTCGGAACAGGTCGGTGTCGAACAGCGGGCATTCCCGGGTGAGGCGGCTTTTGACCGTTGCCAGCGCCTGTGGATCAGTCGCCAGCAGGACCGCCAGCGTCTCAAATTCCTGCTCCGACCGGGTCACCAGCTCCGGCAGGCCCGCCGCCATCAGCAGGCTGGCGGCGACACGGCCGGGGAACGTGCTGCCGGTCTGGGTGACAATCGGCACGCCCGCCCATAGCGCATCGCTGCCGGTGGTGTGGGCGTTGTAGGGCAGCTGGTCCAGGAACAGGCCGGCCAGGCTCAGCCGCGCCAGGTGTTTTTCCGGCGGACGATGCGGGGCATAGAGAATGCGCTCGGGGGCTACGCCATGGGCCTGCGCCTGGCGGGCAATGTTCTGTGCCAGGGGCGGCGGGCCCTGCAGCAGCCACAGCACGCTGCCTGGCGCCTGTTGAAGGATGCGCATCCAGCACGCGAAGGTGTCTGGTGTCAGCTTGTAGACGTGATTGAAATTGCAGAAAACAAAGCCCGTGTCCGGCAACCCGGCCTCGGCGCGCGTGGGAACGGGCGCCATCGGACGGCCCCGGTCGTCATTGGCCTGGTAGCAGCCGGGCAGGGTGACCACCGCCTCTTCATAGAAGCGCTCTTCGCCTTCGGGGATCACCACCCGGTCCGCGATGATGTAATCCATGTAGGGCGCGCCCAGGGTGCCGGGGAAACCCAGATAGTTGACCTGGACCGGCGCGGATCGCTGCGCGAACACGCCCATGCGGGGCCGGCCGAACCAGCCATTGAGATTGACCAGTATGTCGATGCCGGCGTCCCGGATTTTCTGCGCCGCCTCATGGTCGTTGAGGCCGCCGATATCGATCCATTCGTCAAAGGCACTTTTCAGCCGCTCGCTCATGGCATCAGTGCCGGCGCTGCCATTGTCGACGGCGATCACCTGGAATTTCTCGCGGTCATGGCGCTCATACAGGCCCGCCATCAGGATGGCAGTGGCCTGTTCGCGGAATTCGCCTGAGAGATATGCGAGGCGAATTTTGCCGCCCGCCTTGCGTGCGAATGCGTTCGTCGCATTGGCCGCCGGCGGATGCATGGCGCCGGCGAAAATGCGCGCACAGGTCTGGCTGTCGGCGGGGCTTTCCGACAGCGCCTGGAACATGAAGGGCCGCGCCACGGACTCACCGGCGCGGACCCCGGCGATCAGGTGCGCTTTCTGTGCCGCGAAATCGGTCCAGTCCGCCACCTGCATCTTCAGGTGCAGCACGCCGCCCTCAAGAAACGGCATGTCCGGCGCAAGCTGCAGCGCCCGCTGCAGGTCGGCGATGGCCCGCGCATAATCCTCGCCGGTTTCCCAGCGCGCATGGCTCCAGCGCGTATATCCGCGATTGTTCAGTGCCTCGACATGATTGGGGTTCAGCGCCAGGACCTTGTCATAGGCCTCCAGCGCTTCGATGGCGCGGCCGCGATCGCCCAGGATGGCGCCGCGCCGGAACAGCGCCTGGATGTCGCGGGGATTGAAGCGCAGCGCCTGTTCGTAGCTGGCCAGCGCCTCATCGATGCGAAACAGCGATTGCAGCGCGTTGCCGCGGTTGGTCCAGGTATCGGCATCGGGCGCGAGGACCAGCGCCCGGTCGTAATGGTCCAGCGATTCGGCGAAGCGCCCCATCAGGTTCAATATATTGCCGGCATTGACCAGCACGCCGGCATGGCGGGGATTGAGCGCCAGCGCCGATTGCGTCGTTGCCAACGCTTCATCGAGCCGGCCCTGTTGCACCTGAAGGACGCCCAGCATCTGCCGCGCCGCCAGCATGCGCGCGTCCACCGCCAGCACCTGGCGGTAGAGCTGCTCGGCTTCGACCAGCTTTCCCCGCTGGTGAAGAACAAGGGCCTGGTTGTAAACGTCCTGCAATCGCTTTCCTTCGCTTGCACCTTGCGGCGTTAGGCTTAAAATCGGTCTTCATGCCGCTTCCCGCCGACATTACCGTGGTGATGACATCGTGCAACCGCCACGATCTGCTGGCGCGCACCCTTGAGAGTTTTTGTGCGCATGAAACAGAAGGCCGGGTGGCGCGCATCCTGGTGGGCGAGGACGGCGATGCCGATCCCGGCGAGGTCTGCCGCCGGTTTGGCGCGGAGTATTTCCGCACCGGTGAGCGGGTTGGCCAGATCAAGCTGATCGACCGGCTCTATTCCATGGTGGATACGCCCTATATTTTCCACCTGGAAGATGACTGGCTGTTCGACCGGTCCGGCTTCATGGAAAAAAGCCGCGCCCTGCTGGAGGCTGATCCCAAGACCTTGCTGGTCTGGCTCAGGGCCTGGAATGATACCTTCGAACATCCCGTGGGCTATGCCGCGCCCGACCGCAGCTGGGGCCAGATGGCTTTTGATTTCTGCGGCTTCTGGCACGGTTTCACCTTCACCCCCTCGCTGCGGCGGCTCAGCGATTACCGGCTATTGCCGGGCGGCGGCTTCCAGCATTTGCCGCGCACGATATTCGTGAAAGCCTACAAGCCGGCCGCGGCGCTGCGCTTTGAAATCGAAGCGAGCATTTTTTATCGCAACCTGGGCTATCGCGCCCTGATCCTGGATGAAGCCGGTTATGTGCGGCACATCGGGGGCGAGCGGCATGTCAAGCATCCCGCCGATGCGGCGAACGACCTGAGTGGCATGCGGCGCAATGGACCATGCCCCTGTGGTTCGGGGATGAAGCTGAAACACTGCCACGGCGCCCTTGCCTGAGCCTTGCCTGAACCCCGTGGTCTGCCGCACACTCGGGCCAGCAAGAATATTGGGGCGGTCATGCGAAAATTTGTTCTGGCCTTTCTGCTGTTGCCCGCTGCTGCGCTGGCGCAGACCACCAATCCACTGCCCAAGCCCGAGCTGACCGAAATCTGGTCGCCGGTGCCGCCCAGGGTGGAGCCGGGCAAGATGCCGGGCCAGCCGCCGTCCGACGCCATCCTGCTGTTCAACGGCCGTGACCTGTCCGGCTGGGAAGCCGGCAAGGGCGGTCCCGCGGGGTGGGCCGTGGAGAATGGCGAACTGGTCGATATGCCCAAGGCCGGCGACATCCGCACCACCCAGGTGTTCGGCGACATCCAGCTGCATGTGGAATGGATGGTTCCGGTGTTGCCGCCCGACCGCAAGGGGCAGGATCGCGGCAACAGCGGCATCTATCTGCAGGGCCTGTATGAACTGCAGGTATTGGATAGCTATGACAACCCGACCTACGTCAATGGCGAGGCGGGCTCGATCTACAAGCAGTCCGCGCCGCTGGTGAATGCGCTGAAGCCCGCGCCCAACTGGCAGGCCTATGACGTGGTCTATTACGCGCCGCGCTTTTATAATGACGGCACATTGGCTGAGCCGGCGCGCGTCACGGTCTTTTTGAACGGCGTGCTGGTGCAGAGCAATTTTGCCATCAAGGGACCGACAGAGTATCGCGGCATCCCGGTCTACAAGCCGCATGGCGACGGACCGATTTTGCTCCAGGCGCACAACAACCCCGTGCGCTACCGGAACCTGTGGGTGCGGAAGCTTTAGCCGCGCGAGTCCTCATGCTTCGACAAGCTCAGCATGAGGAATTCCTTACCCTGAGCTTGTCGAAGGGTGAGGCCGGCGTTAACCGGCGTAGTACAAATTCAGCGGCAGGTCGCTGTTCTGGACCCGGTAAAAGGTCTGCAGCATCATCGCCACGATGCGCCCTGTGCCGGGCGCTAGCCGGTCATGCACCGCCGAGCGCACCACGCCGAACATGCCGGCGGTCTCCGGATCGTTCAGGTTGGGGCACTCAAATCCCATGCTCCAGTCGGCAAAGACGCGGACTGGAATTTCGCGGTCCAGCAGGATGCGCGGATCGGAATGGCGGCGGTCCGCCGCGATGCGGGTGTACAGCTCGCGAACGCAGCGCTCATCGCCCTCCAGCATCTGCAGGAAGCCGCCATCGATGTGCAGCAAGAGGCCGGTGATCCCCAGCAGCGCATTGTTGGC
>CAIUTH010000265.1 GCA_903902075.1 uncultured Alphaproteobacteria bacterium | reverse complement strand
CGGTGCTGACCGCGGCGTTGTATGCCCGCTTCCGCTCCCGCAGCGAGAATACCTTTGGCGAGAAATTGCTGTCGGCCATGCGCAAGGAATTTGGTGGCCATGTTGAAAGCATCGTCCCCGCCCACAAGGCAAAGGACGACGACAAATGAGCATGCAGTCGCACAACGCGCCGCCCCCGGCCTGCGCCATCGTGATCTTCGGCGCCAATGGCGATCTGACCAAGCGGCTTGTCGTGCCAGCGCTCTACAACCTGGCGCGCACGGGCCTGTTGCCCAAGAACCTGGCGCTGGTAGGCGTGGACCACAACAAGAAGACCAGCGAGGAATGGACCGCCCAGCTGAAGGTCTTCCTGGTCACGGTGCTGGCCAAGAACAGCGAAGAAATCGACGAAACCCTGTGGAGCAAGGTTGCCGGCTCCATGACCTTTCTCAGTGGTGATTTCGAAAAACCCGAGACTTACAGCCAGCTCAAGGGCCTGCTGGCCGAGCTGAATCAGAAGCAGGGGCTGGGCGGCAATGTGCTGTTCTATATGGCGGTGGCCGATCGCTTCTTTCCCGTCATCGCCGGCAAACTGGGCGAAGCAGCCCTTATGGATGACACCAAGGGCTTCCGCCGACTGATCGTCGAAAAGCCCTTCGGCCACGACCTCGCATCGGCCCGTGCGCTGAATGCCTGCCTGCTGAAATACTTGAAGGAAGAACAAATCTACCGCATCGATCATTTCCTGGGAAAGGAGACGGTGCAGAACATCATGGCGCTGCGATTCGGCAATGGCTTGTTTGAGCCGATCTGGAACCGCGACCGCATCGACCATGTCCAGATCACCGTGGCCGAAAGCATCGGGGTGGAGACGCGCGGCAAGTTCTATGAGGCGACCGGCGCCTTGCGCGACATGATTCCCAACCACCTGTTCCAGCTTGTGGCGATGGTGGCGATGGAGCCGCCGGTGAGTTTCGACGCCGAGGATATCCGCGCCAAGAAAGCAGAGTTGTTCAAGGCAATTCAGCCTTTGGCCCTGACCGACGTGGTGCGCGGCCAGTATGACGCGGGCACGGTGCAGGACGCGTCGGTCCCGGCCTACCGCAAGGAGCCGAACGTTTCGCCCGATTCCAATATCGAGACCTATGCCGCCATGCGGCTGAAGATCGACAATTGGCGCTGGGCGGGGGTGCCGTTCTATCTGCGCACCGGCAAGCGGCTGAACATCCGCTCGAGCGAAATCGCCATCCGCTTCAAGCAGGCACCCTATGCCCTGTTCCGCGACACGCCGGTCGATGAACTGGATGCCGACTGGCTGATCCTGCGCATCCAGCCGGACGAGGGCATCCGCCTGCGCTTCAATGCCAAGCGGCCGGGACCAGCCATGATGCTGGAAAGCGTGTCGATGCGCTTCAATTACAAGGACTAT
This sequence comes from uncultured Alphaproteobacteria bacterium, assembly GCA_903902075.1. Taxonomy (GTDB): domain Bacteria; phylum Pseudomonadota; class Alphaproteobacteria; order Micropepsales; family Micropepsaceae; genus Rhizomicrobium. Next base: position 679 of record CAIUTH010000265.1, on the reverse strand, counting down.
TTCCACCAGGCGCCGGCGGTGGGTTACGAGACACTGATCTATGACTGCCTGATCGGCGACGCGACCTTGTTTCAGCGCGCCGACCAGGTGGAAGCGGCCTGGGCGTTGGTCGAGCCGGTGCTGAAGGGCTGGCAGGACACCAATCCGCGTCACTTTCCCAATTACGCCGCGGGTAGCGAAGGTCCCATCGCGGCCAACGATCTGTTGGCCAAGGATGGCCGTTCCTGGCGCGCCATCCGCATTCTGGGCGGCAAATGAGCGGCATTGCAGGCACGATGGAAGTGGTGAAGGACGCCGGCGCGCTGGCGGCGCGGGCGGCCGATATCATTGCCGGGCGGCTGAAGGTGGCGTCCTATCCGTTCCGCCTGGTGCTGTCGGGCGGGTCGACCCCGCGCGCCACATATGCGTTGCTGGCAAAGAGGGATCTCAACTGGGACTGCGCCGAGCTGTTCTTCGGCGATGAGCGCTTCGTGCCGCCGGACCACAAGGATTCCAATTACCGCATGGTGCGCGAGACGCTGCTGTCGAGCGAATTTGTGAACCCGCGCAAGCTGCTGGCAATCCCCACCGACGGTACGCTGCAAAGCGCCGCCGACCGTTATGACGAAATCCTGCGCCAGCAATATGGCGCCGGCACACTGGAAGCTGGTGTGCCGCTGTTTCATCTCACTTTGCTCGG
>CAIUTH010000264.1 GCA_903902075.1 uncultured Alphaproteobacteria bacterium | reverse complement strand
GCTGTTTCGATGCGTTCGCATCATGACATCGCGCATTTTGGCGCCTTAAGGACGTAACTGCGGCAACCGCAATCTTTTACCTCAGCACAAGAAGCGTGCGCCTGAAACACCGCGTGGTCAACACGAAACCTTCACCGAAATACTTTGTGAAGTTGGAACGATTCGAAGCATGCGCGCGAAGAAAACATGGCTGCGCAATTCTGGTTTTCCCAAAACACTTTAGGACAACGGCCGGATTTGCATCTGCCCGATGGCTGCTTTATCGGTCGGAAAAAGGGGAACTTTCTTGACGCGTATCGTGCTTCTGAGCGGCTTTTTGCTTATTGCCGCCGCTGTGCCTATTTCGGCCCAGACCAGCAGGACCGAGCATGTCGTGGTGTATGGCGCCCTGCCCGATTCCGACATTGGCGTTGCCGCCGACAAGGTCCCCGGCCAGCTGCAAAGCTTCAGCGCCGGCCAGCTCGCCGCCCAGCATGGCGCGACCGTGCTGGACGCGCTGGGCATGCAAGCCGCCGGTGTTTCGCTTGGCGACACCCAGGGCAATGTCCTGTTCCAGGATCTGCGCTTCCACGGCTTTGAAGCATCTCCGCTGCAGGGTGTGCCGCAAGGCATCGCCGTCTATCAGAACGGCGTGCGCCTGAATGAAGCTTTTGGTGACACGGTCAACTGGGACGCGATCCCGCAAGCGGCGGTGGACCGGCTGGATGTGTGGAGCGCCAACCCGGTGTTCGGCCTGAACGCACTGGGCGGTTCGGTCAACATGCTGATGAAGAACGGCTTCACATGGCAGGGCGCAGAAGCCTCGTTGCAAGGCGGCTCCTACGGCCATGGCATGGCAAGCGGACAATGGGGCTTCACCGACGATGATTTCAGCTTCTATGACGCGGCCGAAGGCGTTACCGACGCGGGCTGGCGCTCTCATTCGGGGTCCAACCTTGCGCGGCTGTATGCCGATGCCGGCTGGCGCGTCGGGCAAACCGAGTTGCATCTTGTGGCATCGGGCGCCGCTACCAGCCTGGGCGTGGTCGGTCCCACGCCGTTGGGCTTGATCCAGCGCAACACCAAGTCGGTCTTCACCTTCCCCCAAACGACGCGCAACACCATCGGCAGCCTGGCGCTGAACGCCAAGAGCCGGCTGGCCGAAAATTGGCAATTCGAAGGCTCTGCCCATATGCGCGCCCTGACCCAGCGCCATGTCGACGGCAACGACGCGAATGTCGAACGCTGCTCCACTTCGTCCTCCTTCGCCAACCAGCTTTGCCTCCAGGACGATGATTTCACACGGCCCGCGCCGTTCACCGGTACCGCGGCGCTGAATTTCCGCAACCAGTTCGCCATCCTGAACCAGGCGGGCGCCACCATTCCCTTCACCACCGGCGCGATATACGGCACGGTGGACCGAACATTCACGGACAGCACAACGCACGGCGGCACCGTCCAGGTCACGGGCAATGCGCCGTTGCTGGGCCTGCCGAACGTGCTGACGGTGGGCGGCAGCGTGGATGCGAGCGCCATCGGATTCCGCTCCACCAGCACACTGGGGCGCATCTTCCCCGACTTCCAAGTGGCGGTGGATCCGTTGCTGGCCGGTTCGGGCAGCATCCTTCACAGCAACGGCAATCTGGGTTACGCGCCGGTCACCCTGGGCGTCACCACCAGCTATTACGGCCTGTATGCCGTGGACGCGCTCGATTTGACCGACACCCTGACCGTGACGGCGGGGCTGCGCATCAATGCCGCCGACATCGTCACCCGCGACCGCAGCGGGTTGGCGACCGAGCTGAACGGCGTCCACGGCTATGGCCATGTCAATCCGCTGGCAGGCCTGGCGTGGAAGGCTTTGGACAACGTCACCATCTTCGGCGGCTATTCCGAGGCCAATCGCGCGCCCACGCCGCTGGAACTGGACTGTGCCAACCCCAACCTTCCTTGCCTGCTGGAAGGCTCGCTGGTTTCCGATCCTCCGCTGGCCCAGGTGGTGTCCCACACCGTCAATGCCGGCCTGCGCGGGCAGCAGATGCTGGGCGCCGGCACGCTGGACTGGAGCATCAGTCTTTTCCGCACCGACAGCGACAATGACATCGTGGCGCTGGCATCGGTGATCGCCGGGCGTGGCTATTTCACCAATGTGCCATCCACCCAGCGCCAGGGCGTGGATCTGACTACACGCTATACGGCGTCCCGCTGGTCGGCCTATGCCAACTGGTCCTATCTGGACGCGACGTATCAGTTCACCGGCATCCTGGCCTCGCCCAACAATCCTGCTGCCAGTGCGACGGGCAACGTCACCGTGACACCGGGCCGGCGCATGCCGATGAATCCCGCCAGCACCGCCCGGATCGGCGCCGATATGGAAGTGCTGCACGGTGTCAGCCTGGGCGGCGAACTGGCCTTTACCGGAGCTGAGTATTTCGACGGCGATCCGTCCAACCGCAATGCCAGGCTGCCCTCCACGGTGGTGGTCAATCTGCGCGCTTCGTACCAGTTCGATGAAAGCTGGCAGCTGTTCGGCCTGGTGAACAATCTGTTCGACGACCGTCATGCGCTGTACGGCGCCTATTTCGACCCTGGCAGCACCACGGGCCTGGTGACCCCGACCCTGACCGATCGACGCACCCTGACCCTGCGCCAGCCGGTGTCGTTCCAGGCGGGAATTCGCCTGAAATTCTAGCCGCTGGCATCTGCCAACGTCCGTCTTTATATGGGCGGATGCTGCGCCTCACCGACATCAAGCTGCCGCTCGGCCATCCGCCCGAGGCGCTGAGAGCCGCCATCCTGAAGAAGCTGAAGCTGCCGGCCGAGGCGCTTGTGGACTGGCGGGTGTTCAAGCGCGGCCATGACGCCCGCAGCAAGCAGGCCATCGTCTACGTCTATACCGTGGACGTGACGCTGAAGGATGAAAGCCGTGCGCCCAAGGATGCGCGGCCCACCCCCGACATGAAATACCGCGCGGTGGCCACGGCGCCCGCGACATTCCAGCGCCCGCTGGTGATCGGCGCCGGTCCTTGCGGCCTGTTCGCCGGGCTGATCCTGGCGCAATCGGGCTTTCGCCCCATCATCCTGGAACGGGGCAAGGTGGTGCGCGAGCGCACCAAGGATACCTGGGGCCTGTGGCGCCGCTCGCAGCTCAATCCGGAATCCAATGTCCAGTTCGGCGAAGGCGGCGCCGGCACCTTTTCCGACGGCAAGCTCTACAGCCAGATCAAGGATCCGCGCCATCTGGGCCGCAAGGTGCTGACCGAATTCGTCAAGGCCGGCGCACCGGAGGAAATTCTCACCGAGGCCCATCCCCATATCGGCACCTTCCGGCTGGTGACCATGGTGGAATCGATGCGCCAGAGCATCGAGGCGCTGGGCGGCGAATATCGCTTCCAGAGCAAGGTAGCGGACCTGTTGCTGGACGACACACGCCAGGTGCGCGGCGTCCGGCTGGAAAGCGGCGAGGAGATCGAAAGCCGCCATGTCGTGCTGGCACCGGGCCACAGCGCCCGCGACCTGTTCGAAATGCTGTATGCGCGCGGCGTCGCCATCGAGGCCAAGCCCTTCTCCATCGGTTTTCGCATCGAGCATCCGCAAGGCATGATCGACAAAGCGCGTTTTGGGCGCAGCGTTCCCGAACTGGGTGCTGCCGACTACAAGCTGGTGCATCACGCCAAAAATGGCCGCAGCGTCTACAGCTTCTGCATGTGCCCGGGCGGCACCGTGGTGGCGGCGGCCAGTGAGCCGGGCCGCATCGTCACTAACGGCATGAGCCAGTATTCGCGCAATGAGCGCAACGCCAATGCCGGCATCGTGGTCGCCATCACGCCCGACGCCGACTATCCCGGCCATCCGCTGGCCGGCATCGCCCTGCAGCGGCAATGGGAAGAAGCAGCCTTTGCGGCGGGCGGCGGCACCTATGCCGCTCCGGCGCAGCTGGTGGGCGACTTCATCGCGGCCAAGCCGTCGACCGCGCTGGGCGAGGTCATTCCGTCCTACCGGCCTGGCGTCACGCCGACCGACTTATCAAGCTGCCTGCCCACTTACGCCATCGAAGCCATCCGCGAGGCCCTGCCCGCCTTCGGCAAGCAGATCCGGGGCTTCGACCGGGCCGATGCGGTGCTGACGGGGGTGGAAACCCGCACCTCTTCGCCCATCCGCATCCAGCGCGGCGAAGACTATCAAAGCCTGAACACGCCGGGGCTTTATCCCGCAGGCGAAGGCGCAGGCTTTGCCGGCGGCATTCTGTCGGCTGGCGTGGATGGCATCCGGGTGGCGGAAGCTGTGGCGAAGTCTATTGCGTCCGCCTAGGCCGACAGGAATTCCGACACGAACGCGGTCTTGGGATTGCGCCGCACATCGGCGGGCGCGCCATATTGCTCGATCCGGCCGTCCTTCATCACCGCCACTAGATCGGCCACGGCAAAGGCTTCTTCCTGGTCATGAGTGACGAACACGGTGGTGACCCCGGCATGGTCATGGATGCGGCGCAGGTCGGTGCGCAGCTCCTTGCGCACCTTGGCGTCCAGCGCGCCGAAGGGCTCGTCCAGCAACAGCATGCGCGGCTCGATGGCCAGGGCGCGCGCCAGCGCCACGCGCTGGCGCTGGCCACCGGACAGCTGGCTGGGATAGCGGGCTTCCAGGCCAGACAGCTGTACCAGGTCCAGCAATTCGGTGACGCGTTTGTGAATATCAGCGCTGCTGGGCCGCCGGTTGCGGGGACGCACCTTCAGGCCGAAGGCGATGTTGTCCGCCACGGTCATGTGCTTGAACAGCGCATATTGCTGGAACACAAATCCGGCATTGCGGGTGCGGGCCGGCATATCCAGCCAGTTGAGGTCGGCAAAGCGCACACTGCCGCTGTCAGCGAATTCCAGTCCACCCAGGATGCGCAGCAAGGTGGTCTTGCCCGAACCCGACGGGCCCAGCAGCGACACAAACCCGCCTTGCGGCGCCACGAAGCTGGCGCCGTTCAGCGCCGGAAAGCGGCCGAACTTCTTGGCGACGGAATCAACGGTAAGGGACATACGCTTCTCCTAGTGGCGATGGGCGGCGGCGAGCTCGTCCGCGTATCGCCATTCCAGCAGTGACTTGAGGGCAAGGGTGAGCAGCGCCAGCATCGCCAGCAGGGCGGCGACGGTGAAGGCGCCGGGATAGTCATAATTGTCGTACAGCAGCTGCACATGCAGCGGCATGGTGTTGGTGACACCGCGGATATGGCCCGACACCACCGACACCGCGCCGAACTCGCCCAGGGCGCGGGCGTTGCACAGCAGCACGCCATACAGCAGGCCCCATTTGATGTTGGGCAAGGTGACGCGCAGGAAGGTCTGGAAACCGGTGGCGCCCAGAGTTGCGGCGGCCTCTTCCTCGTCGCGGCCCTGGTCGGCCATCAGCGGGATCAGCTCGCGCGCCACGAAGGGAAAGGTCACGAAGATGGTCGCCAGCACGATGCCCGGCACCGCGAACAGGATATGGATATTGTTGTCGGCCAGCGACCGGCCGAACCAGCCCTGGGCCCCGAATACCAGCACATAGATCAGGCCCGCCACCACCGGCGACACAGAGAAGGGCAGATCGATCAGGGTGACGAGGAAAGTCTTGCCGGGAAAGTCATACTTGGTGATGCACCAGGCTGCTGCGATACCGAATACCATGTTCAGCGGCACCGCAATGCCCGCGGCGATCAGCGACAGGCGCACCGACGCCAGGGTGTCAGGCTCCTTGATCGCGGTCCAGAAGGCGCCAATGCCATTGGCGAAGGCTTCCTTGAACACCAGCGCCAGCGGCAATAGCAGCAGGATGGCGATAAAGGCGATGGCCACTGCGCCCAGGAACAGCCTGAGCCACAGCGGGTCTTCCGTAGGCTTTAAAAACCGCTTTTTCATCTGCGTTTCGCCGCCCAGCTTTGAAGCCCGTTCAGCGCCAGCAGCATCACAAAGCTGGCGGCCAGCATCACCACGCCTATGGCGGCAGCCCCGGCATAGTCATATTGCTCCAGCTTGGTAATGATAAGCAGCGGCGCGATTTCGCTGACCGCGGGAATGTTGCCGGCGATGAAGATGATGGAGCCATACTCGCCGGCTGCGCGGGCGAACGCCATCGCCATGCCGGTGAGCACAGCCGGCCACAGCATGGGCAGGACGACCCGGGCGAGAGTCTGCAGCCGGGTCGCGCCAAGCGTAGCAGCGGCTTCTTCCACTTCCAGGCCCAATTCGGCCATCACCGGTTGCACCGTGCGCACCGTGAAAGGCAGAGAAATAAAGACCATCGCCACCAATACGCCATAGGGCGTGTAGGCAACACGGATGCCATACTCAGCCAGGACTGAACCGATCCAGCCATTGGGGGCATAGAGAGTGGACAATGCGATGCCTGCCACCGCGGTCGGCAATGCGAATGGCAGGTCGATCACCGCGTCCAGAAAACCCTTGCCGGGGAAACGGTAGCGCACCAAAACCCATGCGATGATCACGCCGAAGAAGGAGTCGATCACCGCCGCGGCCAGCGCCATCCCGAAGGACAGGCGCAAGGATGCGAGCACACGCGGGGTGGAGATCGCCGCCCAGAAACCGCTCGGGCCCAGTTCCATCGGGCGGATCACCAGCGCCAGCAGCGGGATCAGGACCAGCGAGGTCAGATAGAACAGCGTAAAGCCCAGCGAAAGCCGGAAGCCCGGCAACACGTGCCGGGACCGCAAGGGAAACAGTTTCAGTCCAATCGCGCTCATGATTTTCAAAAGAAAAACTCCGCAGCCGGTTTAGGGACGGACCGCGGAAAGTTGGGAAAGATTTTGCACCTTAAATACGCGTCATTTGCCCGGCTGGTAGATCTGGTCGAACACGCCGCCATCACCGAAATGGGTGGCCTGCGCCTTGGCCCAGCCGCCGAAATCACCATCCACAGTGGCCAGGGGGATGCTGGGGAACTGCCCCTTGTACCTGGCCAGAATTTCCTGGTTGCGCGGGCGATAGAAATCTTTCGCTTCGATTTCCTGCGACGCCGGCGTGTAGAGGAACTTCACAAAGGCTTCCGCGGCAGCGCGGCTCTTCTTCCTGTCCACATTCCTGTCCACCACGGCCACCGGCGGCTCGGCTAGGATGGAGCGCGACGGATAGACGATGTCGTACTGGCCGGGCGATTCTTTCAGCGCCAGATGCGCTTCATTTTCCCACGACAGCAGAACGTCGCCGATGCCGCGCTTGGTGAAGGTCACGGTCGAACCGCGCGCGCCAGTATCCAGTACCGGCACGTGGCGATAGAGATTGCCGACGAAATCCTTGGCCTTCTGGGCATTGCCGCCCTGCGCCTTTTCGGCAAAGGCCCAGGCCGCCAGATAGGCCCAGCGCGCCCCGCCCGAGGTCTTCGGATTGGGCGTCACCACCTGGATGCCCGGCTTCACCAGATCGTTCCAGTCCTTGATCTTCCAGGGGTTGCCCTTGCGCACCAGGAACACGATGGTCGAGGTGTAGGGCGCGGAGTTCTGCGGCAGGCGTTTTTGCCAGTCGGTGGGCAGAAGCTTGGCGTTCCTCGCGACCGCATCGATGTCGGCGGACAGGGCAAGCGTCAAGACGTCGGCCTGCAACCCGTCGATCACGGCGCGCGCCTGGGCGCCCGAACCGCCATTGGACGTGTTGATGGTGACCTTGTCGGCTTTGTATTCAGCCGCGAAAGCCGCGCCGAGATGCTTGTAGAGTTCGCGGGTCGGGTCATAGCTGACATTCAGCAAGGTGACATCAGCCTGGGCAGCGGCCCCGGTGAGGAGACCCGCAGCGACCGCCAAGGAAAGAAGACGCTTCATCGGATTCTCCTTAAAGGGAAATCTGGCTGCGCAAGACAACGGCATCAGCAGAAATATCGTTGGCGGGCGCGTTGACGTGATTGACCTTGATATTGTCGTAGTTGAGCTGGAACTTGATCGCGTTGTTGGGGTACCAGTTCACGCCCAAGGTCCAGATATCCTGCTTGCCGCCGGCGATGCCGCCGGTCGCAGCGGTGCTGAAGGGCAGGAAATCCAGATCGATGCTGCTGTAGCGCGCTGCCACTTCCCACGCGCCCCAGCCACCCGGCGTGCCCAGCGGCTTGGCCGGACGGATGTTGCGGAAGCTGGCGGTGGCCGGATCATAGGGATGCTGCTCACCGGTCAGCGAATAGGTGAGGAAGGCATACCAGCCGGTGAAGCTGGGATTGGGCACCGCGATACGGCGCTCGATCTCATAGCGGAACCAGCCACCCTGACCGTAAAATCGATCATATTCACCGGCCGTCTCGAAGCCAAACTCGCGCACGTGATGGGCATCGATATTGCCGGTATCCACCGTTTTGCTGGCATCCACGGCCACTTCCGGGCCGTTGCTGAAGCGGATGGTGTTGAGCGCGGGGCTGGGGGCGGCATCAGACAGCTTGAGCACTTCGGTGATGTGGCCATCCACCAGCCACTTCACCTCAGGTTCGGACACGGCCAGCCATGCGGCACGGCCGATCACCGCTTCCTGGGCATCAAATGTGCCGACTGCGGCGCCAGTAGATGTGTTATCGCCGGTTTTCTTGCCTGTGTAGGAAAGGGAAACGAGATAGCTTTCACCTTGCGCGAAAATACTGGCTGCTTCGCGGCTGGGCGCGCCGCCCAGATTGCGTGCGACATCGACCGACGCAGCCCGCTCCGGGAAGAATAGTTCGCCCGAGCTGGTCTGGTCTTCCAGGCCTTCGGCGGGCGTATAAGCGCCGATGCGGAAGCCAAACGGCCTGAGACCGTCATATTCGATATAGGCGTTGTAGATGTAACCGCGATTTTCGACGCCGTAACCGCCAAAGTCGTAAATGAAATTGTAGGCCCAGTCGTTATTGACGGTGCCCTGGAAGCCAAGCTGGGCGCGGCGGAAATTGGTGCCGCTGTTCAGGTCCACGCTGGCGGGATTCTTGCCTTGCGCGAAATAGCCGGTGTCGAACTGCATCAGGGCGCGCAGCGACAGAGTGAAAGCGCCATCGGCGGAGACGAAGCTCGCCCGGCCATTGGAGATGCTGGCTTTGGTCTGCGCGTCGAGCCGGTGGTTGATATCGACATACTGGGCGCTGGTGCTGCGCTTCAGATCGGCCAGCGCGGCGCTGCTGTCGACATCGGCCTGGGAGGCCTTGATCTCGCGCAGCTGAAGCTGGACGTCGCGCAGCTGCTGTTCCAGCAGGCCGATACGAGGATCTTGTGTGGTGGCGGCCGGCTTCTTGGCAGCCGCGGCAAAAGCGGGACCGGACGGAACCGCGGCGGCCGTACCGGCCAGGAGGAGCGAAACCAGAATTCGGCGCATGAAAACCCCGTCGAAAAATCGTCCCGCCGGCCGCCTTGGGACCGGATGCGGATTAATTCCGCCAAATCTCTATCTAGTCAATGGGAATTAAGATGTATTTTGGGAAACTTAGGAACGCAAGACCTGATGAGGCAAGCTTATAAAGCGCCTGAACGCCGCAATTGTGCCGCGGCCGTGGCCAAATTCCTGGATTCCAGGATCTGGGCAGTAGCATCCCGGGCCGCCAACAGGGCTTTTCGAATGGCACAGACAGTCTCCTCGAAACAGTCGTCGCACTTGCGGTAAGCCATGACGCTGACACAGGGACTGAGCGCCAGGGGGCCGTCCGTGACCCGCAAAACGTCCGCAAAACTGATGTCCTTGGCGGGCCTGCCCAAAGAATAGCCGCCGGCGCGGCCCCGGTGGCTGCGCACGATGCCGGTCTTTTTTAGCTCCAGCAGGATGGCTTCCAGGAATTTCCGCGGAATCCGCTCTTTCTCCGAGATTTCGGAGATCTGAACCGGGGAATCCTCGCCGCGCGACGCCAGATACAGCAGGGCGCGCAAGGCATAGCGGGCTTTCTGGGAAATCATGCGACATAATACCCCACAACTCCTATGGAATATACCCCTCCCCCGCGCGCCAGCGCGCCCATACGGGGAGGTGACCGTAGCTCGCCCTGGGACAAACGAAGGCCGGAAGGACAAAGCGCGCGACAGCTTGCGACAACCCCGGCGGTGCGCGCCCCGTTTTTCCCGCTATAATCCTGACAAATTGCCATCGCTGGACCGCAATAGACCCATCATGACCGTGCAAAGACAGGACAGGACCGGCCCATGACCTGGCTCGTCAAGGTGGCCCTGGACCGGCCTTACACCTTCATCGTCATGGCGCTGATGATCCTGATCTTCGGGCCGCTGGCGGCGATCCGGACCCCCACCGACATCTTCCCCAATATCGGCATCCCCGTGATCGGCGCGGCGTTCAGCTATAGCGGCCTGTCGCCCGATGAAGTGAGCTCGCGCCTGCTGGCCGGTTACGAGCGCTTCCTCACCACCACCGTTAATGACGTGGAGCATGTCGAAAGCCAGTCGATGCAGGGCATCGGCATCGTGAAGATATTCTTCCAGCCCAATGTCGATATTCGCCTGGCCACGGCACAGCTCACCGCGGTTTCGCAGACCTCCATCCGCCAGATGCCGGTTGGCACCCAGCCGCCCCTGATCCTGAACTACAGCGCCTCCACCGTGCCGGTGCTGCAGCTGGCCTTTTCCTCCAAGACGTTGTCCGAGCAGCAGGTGCTGGACTATTCGCAGAACTTTGCCCGCCCCCGCCTGACCACAGTCCAAGGCGCGGCGGTGCCCTATTCCTATGGCGGCAAGTTCCGCTCGGTGCAGATCGACCTGGATCCCAATGCCATGCAGGCGCGCGGATTGTCGGCAACCGATGTTCAGAACGCCTTCGCCAGCCAGAACCAGATCACGCCGGCCGGCAACATCAAGATCGGCAGTTTCCAGTATGTGGTGAAGCTCAACAACGCCGCCGACACGATCCAGGGCATGAACGAAATGCCCGTGAAGGCCGCCAATGGCGGCACCGTCTTCCTGCACGATGTCGGCCATGTGCGCGACGGCAATACCGTGCAGCAGAACATCGTGCATGTGGACGGCAACCGCGCGGTGCTTTCCACCGTGCTCAAGAATGGCCAGGCCTCCACCATCGACGTGGTCAACGGTATCAAGAACCTCTTGCCGCTGCTGCGCCAACAACTGCCGCCGGAACTGAAGATCGACGTGCTGGCCGACCAGTCACTGTTCGTGAAGGCCGCCATCAACGGCGTGGTGCGCGAAGGCGCCATTGCGGCGGGCCTCACCAGCCTGATGATCCTGTTCTTCCTGGGAAGCTGGCGTTCCACCGTCATCATCGCCACCTCCATCCCGCTGGCGGTGCTGTGCGCGCTGATGGGCCTGTGGGCGACGGGCCAGACCCTGAACATCATGACCCTGGGCGGGCTGGCGCTGGCGGTAGGTATCCTGGTCGACGACGCCACGGTGACCATCGAGAACATCAACTGGCATCTGGAACACGGCAAAGGCGTTTATGACTCCATCATGGACGGCGCACGGCAGATCACCCAGCCGGCCTTCGTCTCGCTGCTGTGCATTTGCGTCAGCTTCGTGCCGATGTTCGCCCTTCAGGGCATCGCGGGCTTCCTATTCGTGCCGATGGCCATGGCGGTGGTGTTCGCCATGATCGCTTCCTTCATACTGTCGCGCACCCTGGTGCCGACCCTGGCGCTGTATCTGCTGAGGCCCCATGCCGAGGAACATGCCGCCCTGGGCAACAACATGTTCGCGCGGCTGCAGAAGCGGTTTGAAGGCGCCTTCACCGACACCCGCGAGGCCTATCGCAACCTGCTCGCACTGGCGATGACGCGGCGCCGGCCCTTTGTGTTCTGCTTCCTGGGCGCTGTGGTCTTGTCCATGCTGCTGGTGCCGTTCCTGGGCGAGGACTTTTTCCCGTCGGTGGATTCGGGCCAGATCACCCTGCATGCCCGTACCGCGCCAGGCACCCGCATCGAGGACACCACCCAGATCGTGGCCCAGATCGAGCGCGAGGCCCGTAAGGTCATTCCCGCCCGCGAAGTGCAGACCATCGTGGACAATATCGGCTTGAACCAGAGCCCGACCAACATGATCTACAACAATACCGGCACCACCGGCCTGCAGGATGCCGACATCTTCATCACCCTGAACGAGGATCACGGCACCACGGCCAATTACGTCCGCACCCTGCGCGAAAAGCTGCCGCGCCTGTTCCCCACCGTGACCTTCTATTTCCCGCCGCCCGACATCACCAGCCAGATCCTGAACTTCGGTCAGCCCTCGGCGCTGGACGTACAGATCACCGGCACCGACCATGACGCCACCGAAGCCTTCGGCTTCCGCATTCTGCGCCAGATCCGCGGCATTCCGGGGCTGGTGGATGCGCGCATGCAGCAGTCCCGCAGCCAGCCTGTGCTGAACGTCAATGCCGACCGCAGCCGCATGGCGCAACTGGGCCTGACCGAACGCGATGTCACCAATGCCCTGGGCACGGCGCTGGCCGGCACGTCGCAATCGGCGCCGAATTTCTGGCTCAATCCCAAGAACGGCGTGTCCTACAATATGCAGGCGCAGACGCCGGAATACAAAATCGACTCCCTGGAGGCGCTGCAGAATCTGCCCGTCACCGGCACGACCGGCAGCAGTTCCCAGGTGCTGGGCGGGCTCAGCCGCATCAGCCGCAGCCAAGGCAATTCGGTGGTGACCCATTACAACATCCTGCCCACCATCGATGTCTTCGCCACCAACCAGGATCGCGACATGGGCGCGGTGGCCAAGGATGTGCAGAAGGTGATTGACGCGAACATGAAGTACCTGCCGCGCGGCGCCACCGTAATCCTGCGCGGCCAGATCCAGATCATGAACACCGCCTTTTCGGGCCTGTTCTTTGGCCTTCTGGCGGCAGTGGTGCTGATCTATCTGCTGATCGTGGTGAACTTCCAGAGCTGGACCGATCCCTTCGTGATCATTACCGCGCTTCCCGCGGCGCTGGCCGGTATCGTCTGGATGCTGTTCACCACCGGCACCGCCCTGTCGGTGCCGGCACTGACCGGCGCCATCATGTGCATGGGTGTGGCGACGGCCAACTCGATCCTTGTGATCTCCTTTGCGCGCGAGCGGCTGGCCCATCATGGCGATGCCGTGCTGGCTGCGGTGGAGGCCGGCTTCACCCGCTTCCGTCCTGTCTGCATGACGGCTCTGGCCATGATCATCGGCATGGCGCCCATGGCGCTGGGCCTGGGCGATGGCGGCGAGCAGAATGCGCCACTGGGCCGGGCGGTGATCGGAGGCCTGGTATTTGCGACCGTGGCGACCTTGATATTCGTGCCGGTGGTGTTCAGCATCATTCATGGCCGCAGGGCGGCCAAGGCCGCGGCTGCTCGGCCGCCCGCCCAATCTGGAGAGGCTTATGCCTGACAAGAATCCCGACGCCGGGCCACATGACCCAGCGCCTGACGCCTTGCTGCGCCATAGTGCGCCGCCCGGCCTGAAGCGCTGGGGCAGGATGGCTGTGGTCGCGGCGGTCGCGGTCGCCGTGCTGGGGATCGGCTGGCGGATGTACAAGAACCACACCACTGCGGCCTGGACCGACGCCCAGGCGGTGCCGACGGTGCAGATC
>CAIUTH010000263.1 GCA_903902075.1 uncultured Alphaproteobacteria bacterium | reverse complement strand
TTCGGACAAGGGCAATCCCATCGCCATGAACTTGCTGGCGACGTTGAGCATGTCCTTGGTGGTGCTGTTCATGCTGTCGACATGCAGGTCGGTGGACAGCGAATCCGGCTTGAAACCCTGCTGGATGAACGGCACGGCCAGCGACCATTTGAAACTGCCGCCGCCGGTGCCGGCATCGAAATAGACGCCGCGCGCGCGGCCTTCGATCATGCCCTTTTGCGGGCCCTTGGTGACCGGGTCCTGTTCGTGGCGCAGGCCCGAATACATGTGGGTGTAGATGTCGCCCGGACGCAGCTTCTTGGTCAGAAGATCATACAGCGGACGCTGCGGCCGGTCGGCGCCGAAATCCACCATCACCGGGATGTTGGCCCTGGTGCCGGCGATCACCGCCTGCTCCACCGGCTTCCATTCGGGGCCGTTGAAATGCGCCGTCTTGATGCCGACGATCACACCCGGATATTTCAGCGCCATCTTGGCGGTCTCTTCGCCATCCATGTCGGACAAATCCTGCTGGATATTGCCCGAGCGCATGCCCTTGCCCACGATATTGAGCATCACAAGGATGCGGGTCTTGGCACGGTCGACGATCTTGTCCTTGAAATCCTCGAAATTGCGCCAGCCCGAACAGCCGGCATCCACCACGGTGGTCACGCCGGTGCGGAAGGTGAAGCCATCCGGCTGCACGCTGAGGTCGCCGGCATAGGAATTTCTCTCGCCCGTGCCGACGTAATTGTGGGTGTGCAGGTCGATCAGGCCGGGGGTGACGTAAAGCCCCTTCAAATCGATGGTCTTGATGGCGTCGCTGGCCTTGAGGCCTGACGCCACCCTGGCGATCTTGCCGTCCTTGATGGCGACATCCATCACTGCATCGATGTGGTTCCTGGCGTCGATCACATGGCCGCCGCGCAGCAGCAGGTCATAGGCCGGAAGCGGCGGTTGCGCGTTCGCCCCCGCCGCCGTCAGCAGCGCCATCGCGCTTGCCGCTATCAGCTTATTCATCCCCGTACCCCTTCTTGTTTTGTCAGGCGCGGACCGCCGAGAAGGTCGCCGGACCATATTCACCCATGTCCACCGTGCCCGTCATGGAATTGCCGCGCACCGTTCCAGTAAAGGTCCAGCGGATGGAATTGCCGCCCACCGGCATGGCGCTTTGCAGCTTGACCAGGTCGCCATGCACAGTGCCCTTCATGCCGCCCTTGTAGATTTCGCCCTTGTGGTCGCCCGTGACCGTGCCGCCATCCTGGCTCAGGGTGAAATGCTGTTCGCCCAGGCCACAGCTATACTGGATGGTGACCGACCAGGTGCCGGCCACCGAAGCCGGCGCGCCCGTGGGCATCGGCGGATTTTCGTAATGGCCCGGATTGCTGAAGATCTTGAGCAGCGCATCCGCCAGCACCTTCTCGTCGCCCGCGTCCATCATGTAGGGCATCAGGGTGATGTGGCTGGCCATCATGTCAGGCCGGTGGCCGCTGCTCGGCTCGGTCATGATGCGGGGCGAACCGTCGTTCAGGCGCTTTTCCAGTTCATTGCCGGTAATGCCGACTTCGCCGGCATCCCAGTCGATGCGCAAGCGGACGGCGCGGTTCGACAGGCCCTGCGGCTCCAGGTAGGTGAAGGTCAGGCCGTTGACCGGCTTCAGGCGCGCCTGCACATGCTGCATCCAGCCGCGCCACATGCGCTGCTCGGCGTCATGATCGCGCTTGTACCACTGGCGCACCGCGGCCAGGAGGCCCATCGTCTCTTCCTTGGAACATTTCAGGGCGCGGGCATAATTGTGATGCGGCGAAGCCTGGAACCAGGCCGCCTTGATCAGGTCCGCCTTGCCCAGCAGCATGCCGGACGATTGCGGCGCGCGCAGGCACTTGCCGCCCGAATAGCCGACAAAGCTGGCGCCCATCTTCATATAGACGTTGGGGCTCATCGGTTCTTCGGCCGCTGCATCCACGAATACCGGGATCTTCTTTTCGTTGGCGATGTTGATGACGGTCTGGATCGGCAGGGCGCTCTTGGCTTCATCCGGGTCCGACATGATGTAGATCATGGCGGTGCGGTTTGAGATCTTGGCGCGCATCTGATCCGGCGTCTCGACTTCCACCAGCTCGGCACCCACCACCCGCACACCCACGTCATAGGGATTGCGCGAATGCTTGGGGATGATCACCTGGTCCTTGCCCTTGATATAGGGCAGCGCCTGGCACT
>CAIUTH010000262.1 GCA_903902075.1 uncultured Alphaproteobacteria bacterium | reverse complement strand
GACCGAAGGCCATGCCCAGGAACTGAAGACCCAGGCGCTGGCGCTGAAGGTCGGCAAGCGGCTGCGCGTCATCCTGTCGGACAACAATGCCGGCATCGACGATGTGCTGCTGGGCGGCGTCGTCCCGAAAGAGTTCACCGGCTACAAGCTGCATGAGCAATGGACCTCCTATGGATGGAATGTCCTGACCACCGAAGACGGCAGCGATTACGACCAGATCGTATCGACCTTGTCGGCGATGGAAAAAGCAGACCCCAGCGACAAGCGGCCGATGATCGTGATCGCTAGGACCACCAAGGGCTATTGGCCCGCGGCGGCGGGCGGGCAACTTGGCAAGGTCAAGCAGATTGTCAGCTATGCCAGCCATCCCTATGGCCACAAGATGAACTCGGACTATTTCGTGGCGATGGCGGAATCCTTCGAGCAACGCTACGGCGTCACCTTCGAAGGTATTCGCAAAGGCGCCGTCACCGACCCCAAGGAACGGTTGGTCCAGTTCAAGACCAATATCGACAAGGTGATGTCGGTGCTGGACCAGAACGGGTTGGGTGACTGGCTGGCCGACCGGCTGGTGGAGATCGGCGATACGATCAGGGACGACCGCAAGATCGGCATCGACAACAGGAGCGATCCTTTCCAGGACGAACGGCTGCGTGTGGCGAAACTGCCGCTGGAGCCGCAGACGCTGACGGCCAAAAATCCTGCGTCCGGCGCCGAGAAAAATGTCTCGGTGGCGCTGTTCCGCAAGGCGGGCGAAAGCCTGGGCGCGCGGCGCGCCATATCCGAGATCATCAAGTGGACCAACTATGTCACCGGCAACCGCTTCATCACCCTGGCGGCGGATTTGTCGGAATCCATCAATGTCGAGCATGGCAGCCTGTGGGGCCATTATGATCCGGTGACCAATCCGTCCGGCACCCGCGTCAAGGCGGCGATCCAGGAAGCGGGCAATGTCGCCACCGCCATCGGTCTGGTCAGCCAGAGCGCCAGCGTCGATCCGGAAAAATTCGCCGGTGTCTGGGCGCTGTCGGGCACCTATGGTGCCTTCACACCCTTGATGTACACGCCGGCTCGCGTCTGGAGCCAGCAGAACCAGGACAGCCGCTTCCGCATGGGGGTGCTGCATATCCTGGCCGGTCATTCTGGACCCGAAACGGCCGCCGACGGGCGTACGCATTTTGGCATCTTCGCCACCCAGGTGTGGCGGCTGTTCCCGCGCGGGCAGGTGATCCATCTCAATTTCTGGGACTATAACGACGTGGCGCCGGGCTATTTCGCCGCCGCCGAGATTGCGGCGCGCGATCCCAAGGTTGGCATCATCGTCATCGAGGTGGCACGGCCGGACAATCCGGTGGCCGACCGCAGCCAGTTCGCCGACAAGGACATCAAGGCAGCGGCCAAGGGCTTTTACCTGATCCGCGATTTCGCCCCGGGCAAACCGCGCCACGGCACGGTGATCGCGCAAGGTGCGTCCTCCACCGTCAATCTGGTGAAGATTCTGCCCAGGCTGGAAGCGGCGGACATCAATGTGAAGATCATTTCCACCATCAGCGAGGAACTGTTCGACCGCCAGCCCCAGGCCTATCGCGATGCGGTGCTGCCGCAGTCCGACCTGTATGACGCCATGGTCGTCAGCACCGGGACGCGCCGGGTGATGCCGGTGAAGAATCTGGGGCCCCTGACCGACGAATATTCGCTGACCTCGGACTGGGACAATCAGTGGCTGACCGGCGGGCTGGAAGGCGAAGTGATCGCCGAGGCCCATCTGGATCGCGAGACGATCTTCGCCGGCATCCAGCGCTTTGCCGCAGACCGCGACAAGCGGTTATCGCAACAAGCCGCGGCGCTGAAATCTTCGTAATCCAAAAAAAGGCCACCCGGACTTTCGCCCGGGCGGCCAGTTAAACGCATTCGTTAGGGGAAAACCCACGAACGCGGAGCCCGCCGCCAAAGACGGCGAGCCAAGAACGGAAAGGTTAGGGCAGATAATACCCAAAGCAAGGCAGATGTATGACAGAGCGTCTGTCACATCATCTTGCGCTGCAGCAATGTTTGCCCAAAAAGAATCGTCGCGGTTGAAAAGCGCCGCGGATTTTCGGGTTGCGTCGCAGCGTGAGGGGTCGATTTACAAAGCTTTCCGCGACTCTATAAATAGCCTTGTTGCGAGCGCAGGGGTGCGCCGCATTCCATCCGACAGGGGACGCGCCCGCATGTTCAAACTGGCTTTACCGCTTTCGCTTGCCCTGCTGGCCATCGCCGCGCCCGCCTTGATGGCCGTGCCGGCTCGGGCCGCGGACTACCAGGCGAACCTGGGGCCCATGCCGCTGGATGATGAAACCAAGGCGGTCATTGCGGGCAGGGGCGAGGCCACCGCCAGCTATGACGGCAAGACCCTGACGGTGAAGGGCAGCTTCCGCGGCCTGCCGTCCAATGCCACCGAAGCGCATATATTTCTCAGCCCTGCCATCGGCGTTCCGGGCAAGCAGGTGCTGGATCTGGACGTTACCAAATCCACCAGCGGCACCCTCTCGGCCTCTACGGCATTGACCAGCGCACAGGCGACCGCGCTGCGCACCGGCAAGCTCTATATCCAGATCAACAGCGAGAAGGCCCCGACCGGCTATGAATGGGGTCCCAAGGGCACCTTGTGGGGCTGGATTTTCCCCGCCCATGAAACCGTGGGCCAGAACGTGCCGCAGCAGGACCACTGGTTCATTCCCCAACTCGATACTCCGTCGCGCTAAGCAGAGAGACTGAAGATGAAAAAGATCGGTACTCTGATGGGCGCGGCTGTTTTGAGCCTTGGCGCCGTCGCTGCGTTTGGACCCCTGGCATTCGGACAGCAGGGGCGGATCGGTCCCTTCACCGCGGCGCAGATGAATGACGGCCGGACCGCTTATGGCGCCAATTGCGCCATGTGCCATCAGGCCAATATGAGCGGCGGCAATGATGCGCTGCCGCTGGCCGGCAAGTCCTTCATGGGCGCCTGGAGCAAGCGCACCACCGCCGACCTCTACAACAAGATTCACACTTCGATGCCGCTGGGCCGCGGCGGCAGCCTGAGCGAAAAGCAATATACCGACATCGCCGCCTATATCCTGCACGGCAACGGCGCCAATCCCGGCGCCACCGCTCTCACGCCCACCACCGCCGTCAATATCGCCAGCTTCGCCACCGGACTGGTGCCGCCGGACGTGGCGCGCGGCGCAGCTAGCCGCGCCCCCGTCGCCACCGTGGCGCCCATCAAGCTGGGCCAGATCCTGGAAGGCAATATCCAGAATTACGAACCGGTGACGGATGCGATGCTGCGCACGCCGCCGGAAAGCGACTGGCTGATGTTCCGCCGCAATTACCAGGGCTGGAGCGACACGCCGCTCAAGCAGATCGACACCGGGAATGTCTCGAACCTGCAGCTGAAATGGACCTGGATGCTGCCCGAAGGCGGCACCACCGAGATCACGCCCATCGTCCATAACGGCATCATGTACATTTCGGGCAGCAGCAACACGGTCCAGGCGTTGAACGCCAGGACCGGCGAGATGATCTGGGAAAATCGCCTGGGTCCGGCCGTGACGCATCATGGTCCCGGCGACTCCACGGTGGAGACGCGCAGCCTGGCGCTGTATGGCAACAACGTCTATGTCGCCACGCCGCAGGCGGTGATCTATGCGCTGGACGCGCGCACCGGCAAGACGGTGTGGAAGACCAACCAGGTCGACAATCCGGCGGTGAAGGGCAACAACACCGGCGGCGTGATGGCCATCAAGGGCAAGATCCTTACTGGCCTCAACCATTGCGGCAGTGCCGGCGGTCCCGATCACTGCCAGATCACCGCGCTGGACGCGCAGACCGGCAAGGTGGTCTGGCGCTTCCTGACGACCGCGCTGAAAGGCCAGCCCGGCGGTGACAGCTGGGGCAAGCTTTCCGACAACGAACGCCAGGGCGCAGATACCTGGATCGCGGGTACTTACGATCCGGAACTGAACACGACCTATTGGGGCACTGCCCAGGCCAAGCCGTGGCGGCGCGACCTGCGCGGCTCCGGCGCCGGCGCCACAGACTATGCCAACTCGACGGTTGCGCTGGACCCGGACACCGGCAAGCTGAAATGGTGGTTCAACCATGCGCCGGGCGAGAGCCTGGACCTGGACGAAGTGTTCGAGCGCGTGCTGATCGATCATGGCGACCAGAAGACGCTGATGACCATCGGCAAGGCCGGCATCCTGTGGAAGCTGGACCGCGTCACCGGCAAGTTCATCGCCGCCAAGGAGACGGTATTCCAGAACGTCTTTACCGGCATCGACAAGAACGGCAAGCCGACCTACCGCAAGGACATCATCGACCAGAAGGTGGACCAGTGGCTGTCATCCTGCCCGGGCCCGGAAGGCGGCCATGACTGGCAGGCCACCAGCTACAACAAGGCCAACGACACCATCATCCTGCCTTTGTCGCAAAGCTGTGTGATGATGCTGGGCAACGGCTCGCAGGCATACTTCGAAATGCCGGGCAGCGACGGCAACATGGGCCGGCTGTCGGCCTATCGCACCGCCGACATGAAGCCGCTCTGGTCGTCCCAGCAGCGGGCGCCGTTCCTGACCGGCGTGCTGTCCACCGCCGGCGGCGTCGCCTTTGTGGG
>CAIUTH010000261.1 GCA_903902075.1 uncultured Alphaproteobacteria bacterium | reverse complement strand
TCCTGCAACCAGACCGGCAGCCGCCGCCCACATGCAGTGACGCCTCAGTCGAATCGGCCCTCCCCAATTCCCCTCAAGGGATTATTTTTGTTGGGGCCAATGTAAGCCGGAACGGCGTTCAAAGCCATCGCCGCCGGGCCCGCGCGGGCGGGACTGGCGGCCGTGCCCGTCCGCTGCGTTTTTGTGTCCCACGGCCTCGGCCTCGGTTGCGGCCACAGCGCGCCCGGACTACGGTTTGGTAGTGCGTGATCGGGGTGGGGCATATGGATCGTCGGCATCTGTTGAAGCAATCGCTTGCGTTGGGCGGCCTGGCCGGGCTCGGCGCCACAGCGCAGCCCGCAATGGCGCAGCGTGCCCAGTTGATACCAATCCGGGCCCATGCCGACCGCATCTATGACATCAAGTGCTGCATCCGCCCCTTTCGCACCAAGGGCCCCAACCTGGGCGTGGAGCAGGTCGGCGATGCCACGGTGATCCACAATTACGGCCATCATGGCAGCGGCTGGTGTCTGTCCTGGGGCTCGGCCGACATGCAGGTGCAAAAGGCCATGTCCTTTGCCCCCCGCAAGATCGCGGTGGTGGGCAGCGGCGTCATCGGATTGACCACGGCGGTGTGCGCACTGCGCGCCGGCATGGAGGTCACCATCTATACCCGCGAGCTCTTGCCGCGCACCCGCTCCTATCGCGCCAATGGCGTGTGGGGCCCGGGCACCGTGGCGCTGGCATCAGAAGCGCAAGCAGGCCTGGGCGACATCTGGGAGCAGATGGTGCGCACCTCCTGGAAGAATTTCCGCCCCTATATGGGCATGGCGGGCAGTCCCATCGCCTGGAGCGAGCACTACGAATTGTCCGACACACCGTTCGACGCGCCGCCGCCCGCGCCGATTCCGATGGCGAATGGCGATCCGGCGCCGGTCTTCTATGACATGGGCAACCGGATCAGCGACATCACCTCCATCCCCGAGGTGCTGACCCCGGAGCTCAACCCCTTCCCCGGCGTCAAATATGCCCGCCACTCCACCAAGATGTTCTGGAACTTCAGCGAATATGGCCATCTGCTGACGACCGAATTCTTCGCGCGCGGCGGCAAGATCGTGATGCGCGATTTCCATGCGCCTTCCGAACTGGCGCACCTTCCCGAGAAGGTCATCATCAACTGCCCCGGCTACGCCGCGCATGACTGGTGGCGCGACAAATCGATGATCCCGATCCGCGGCCAGACCGAATGGCTGATCCCCCAGCCGGAAGTGAATTACGGCCTGACCTATCGCAATGTCGAGACACGTTCCAAAAGCGACGGCGTGATGGTGATCCAGATCGGCCCCGAAATGTTCGCCAAGAGCTGGAAGAACAGCACCGAGATCCCAAACCGCGCCGAAGCCGAAACCGCGGTCAAGGTGGTCGAGGAACTGATGTCGCGTTTCCCCACCCGTCCGGCCTGAGAGAAGCACCATGCGAACCAAGATGATGGCTATGGCGTTTCTGGTGTTGGCGGGCGGGGCGGCCCAGGCACGCAGCTCGATCTGGGACGGGGCCTATACCGACGCCCAGGCCGATCGCGGACGCACCGCTTACATGCAGAACTGCTCGCGCTGCCACGGCGCCACCCTGATGGGCACCTTCGAGATCCCGCCGCTGGTGGGCCGCATCATGCCTTACTATGCGGGCTCCAGCCTGGAGACGTTCTTCGACTATATCGCCACCGCCATGCCGCTGGATCGTCCCGGCAGCCTGTCGCCCGCGACCAATGCCGATATCGTGGCTTACATTCTGAAAACCAACGATGTCCCGTCGGGCTCGAAAGAGCTGACCGCCGCCGGCAGCAAGGCGATCCAGTTCGACGCCAAGCCGCGCAAGAAATAGCATGCGCTCATATCTTGCTGCGTTGATGCTGCTGGCCCCTGCGCCGGTTGCCGCCGCGACCTTTCACCTGCCCTCCACCCCGCAGACGGTGCATCGCAGTGTGCTGTCGCCTGACTTCGCGCCGGTGCTGAAGATCAAAAGCGGCGACACGGTGGTGATCGACACGGTTTCCCATGGCGGGCTGACCACGGGCGATCCGGTCAGCTTCTTTGCCGCCGACGGCATCGCCGAGAAGGACGTGCTGCCGGACGCCGTCGCCGCCGCCAAAATTCCCTATGACAAAAGCTTTGGCGGCCATGTCCTGACCGGACCCATCGCCATCGAGGGCGCCCAGCCCGGCGACATGCTGGAAGTACGCATCAGGGCGGTGAAGCCGCGCGTCGGCTATGGCGTCAACAATGCCGGCAACGGCGTGGGCGCTGCGCCCGATCTCCTGCCCAGGGACACGCCCAGCTCCCGCACCATCAAGTACGATTCCAGGATGGCGCATTTCAAGCCGGGCATCAGCTTTCCCTTGCGGCCCTTCCTGGGGACGATGGCGGTGGCGCCGACCAGCGCCATCCCCAGCCGCGCGCCAGGCATCTATGGCGGCAATATCGATTTCCAGAAATTGCAGACCGGTTCGACCCTGTACCTGCCGGTGCAGGTGAAGGACGCATTGTTCGCCGCCGGCGATCCCCATGCATCGCAAGGCGATGGCGAAGTCAGCGGCAATGCGCTGGAATCCTCCATGACCGCGACCTTGGAGTTCGTCCTGCACAAGGGTGAAGGGGCGGCGATGACCATGCCCTATGCCGAGGACAAGCGGAATTTCTACGTCTTCGGCATGGATCATGACCTGGACGTGGCGCTGTCCAATACCATCAAGGAGACGGCGAAATTCCTGGGCACCCGTTACGGGCTGACCCCGCAGGAATCCTACTCCCTGTCCAGCACCGCCCTGGACTATGGCCTGGCCGAAGCGGTGGATTTGAACCTGGTGATGTACGCCAAGATTCCCAAATCCTACTTCGCCAAGAAGACCGCCTACTGGAAATAGGCAGCTTGCACGAATAGCCATCATGCAACGCCGTCAGACCTCAGGCGGCGGCTTTTGACCTAGCCTCTGGCCATGTCTCTCCAGACCCTGATTGCCGTCCTGATCTTCTCCACGGTCATGGCTTTCACGCCCGGGCCCAACAACGCGATGCTGGCGTCTTCCG
Source organism: uncultured Alphaproteobacteria bacterium (assembly GCA_903902075.1). Taxonomy (GTDB): domain Bacteria; phylum Pseudomonadota; class Alphaproteobacteria; order Micropepsales; family Micropepsaceae; genus Rhizomicrobium. The sequence goes on along the minus strand of CAIUTH010000261.1, from coordinate 326 downwards.
GTTCGCGCTTCGGGCTGGCGCGCACCCTGCCCCATGCGGCCGGCGTCACATTGGGCTTTCCGGTGATGATCTTCCTGGTCGGGCTTGGACTGGCCTCCATCCTGCTGGCCTCGCCGCTGCTGCAGCTGGGCATGAAGAGCGTCTCCTGCGCCTATCTGCTGTGGATGGCGTTCCAGATCGCGCGCAGCGATTCCACAAAGGAAAGTCGCGGCAAGGACAGGCCCCTCACATTCCTGCAGGCGGCCGCCTTCCAGTGGATCAATCCCAAGGCCTGGCTGATGGCGGTGGGCGCGATCTCGGCCTACACCACGGCAAGCGGGCGGCTG
>CAIUTH010000260.1 GCA_903902075.1 uncultured Alphaproteobacteria bacterium | reverse complement strand
TTCCAGGCCCGACACAGCCTGACGGTGGGATTCTTCGGCGGCTTCCACCGACTGGGTGAGGCGGTGTATTTCTGATTCCAGCGAGGCCAGTTGCGATGCGCGTTCGGCGGCGGCACGCGCGGCGCGGTTGGCCATATCCTGCGAGCCAATGAGTGCCTGTTCGGCGGCGCGTTCAGCGGCTTCGGCCTCCCGCAGGGCTTCGCGGGCGGCTTCGCGCGCATCCTTGGCGATCGAATATTCGGCGAAGCGGGCGGCGCGCAGGGTGCGGGCTTCCTCGGCGTCGCTTTCCAGCGCGGTCAGGCGATTGCGCTGTGACAGGCGCATGGCGGAGGGCGAGGGCGCATCGGCAGAAGCAATGAAGCCGTCCCAGCGCCACAGATCGCCGCGTGCCGAAACAAGGCTTTGGCCCGGCTTGAGCTGCGACTGCAACGCCGCGCCCTGGTCGGGGAACACAAGGCCAGTCATGGCCAGGCGGCGGCCCAGCGCGCCGGGCGCCTTGACGAATTCGCCCAGCGGCTTGGCGCCGGCGGGCAACTGCGGATCGAAGTCGAACGCGCCCAGGTCGCGCCAATGATGCGGCGAGGAATCGTCCAGCGGCGCCTGCAGGTCATCGCCCAGTGCGGCGGCCAGCGCGGCTTCATAGCCGGACTGCACGGTGACGGCATCCACCAGCGGCGGGAACAGGCCTTCGCCTTCGGGATGCAGCAGTTCGCCCAGCGCCTTCACTTCGGCGGACAGGCGCTGCACTTCGTGTTCGGCTGCTTCCAGCGGCGTACGCGCGGCGGCTTCGCCCGCTTCGGTGTCCTGGAATTTCGCACGCGCCTCGACAGCGGCCGCGCGGGCGCCTTCGGACACGCCGCGGGCGCGTTCGGTTTCGGCTTCGGCGGCGTGAACGTCGGGCGCATCTTTGGCGCTTTCCAGCGCTGCATCCAGACGCGCCTGCGCATCGGACAGCTGGCTGACGCTGGAATCGAGGAGGGCGGTGGCCAGGGCCTGGCTGCGTTCCAGGCTGGACTTGCGGGCATTCCATTCCGCCAGCTCGGCGGTCAGCCGTTCCAGCAGGCTTTCGGTTTCGGCAAGCGTCGCCGACATTTCGGCCGCCAGCTGTTCGGCGGCGGCCAGGTCTTCACCGGCGCTGTCGGCGGCGGCGTTGAGGGTGCGGGTCTCGCGGTCCAGGTCGGCCAACGCGCTGTCGGCATCATGTTCCAGCAGCTGTTCGCGCTCGGCATCGGCGGCGCCCTGCGCGATCAGCTGGCGGATGCGCTGGGCGGCTTCGCGGGCGCGCTGCTCTTCGGCGTCCAGCTGTTCACGCTGGGCGACCAGGCGGTGATGGGCGGCGCCGCGTTCGGCTTCGGTCTGGCGCAGCGGCGGCAGGATGGTGGCGGCATCGCTCTGCACCGTGGACGCCTTGGCGGCGGCTTCGGTGGCGCTGGCGACCAGCGCGGCAGCAGACGACAATTCCTCGGCGGCGATGGCCGCGCGCGCTTCGGCGGCGGTCCAGCGCAGATAGTGGGCCAGCGCTTCGGCCTTGCGGATATGGCCGGAAAGGTTGCGATAGCGCGACGCCTGGCGGGCCTGTCGCTTGAGGCTGGCGACCTGGCTTTCGACTTCCTTGATGACGTCTTCCAGGCGCGACAGGTTGGTTTCCGCCGCGCGCAGGCGCAGTTCGGCTTCATGGCGGCGCTGGTGCAGGCCGCCGATGCCGGCGGCTTCTTCCAGGATGGCGCGGCGCGCCAGGGGCTTTTGCGAAATCAGCAGGCCGATCTGGCCCTGGCGCACAAATGCGGTCGAGCCCGCGCCCGAAGACGCGTCAGCAAAGAAAATCTGCACATCGCGCTGGCGCACGTCGCGGCCATTGATGCGATAAACGCTGCCGGCTTCGCGCTCGATGCGGCGCGATACTTCGATCGTGTCATATTCGTTGAACGCCGCGCCGGCGGTGCGGTCGCTATTGTCGATGAACAGGGTGACTTCGGCCACGTTGCGCGCCGGGCGCCCGGCCGAGCCGGCAAAGATCACATCGTCCATTTCGCTGCCGCGCACCGAGGAGGGGCGGGTTTCGCCCATCACCCAGCGCATGGCGTCGAACAGGTTGGACTTGCCGCAGCCGTTCGGGCCGATCACGGCGGTAAGGCCGGGCTCGACGAAAAGCTCCGTCGGTTCGACGAAGGACTTGAAACCGGAAAGCCTGAGGCGTGTGAACTTCAACGTTTATGTCCCTAAGAAAAGGGCCCGCCTAATGCTGCTTGGCGAGCTCGGTATCCAGAAGCTTCGACATCGTCTCGTACGGGATGTTGCCCGATCCGACGCTGACGCCATTCAAAATGAAGGTGGGCGTGCCGGTGATGCTGTAGCGGGCTTCACCGTCGGCCGACACCTTGTTGATCCGGTCATCCTCAGCTTTGTTCACCATACACTGGTCAACCTGCTCCCGGCTCATCCCCGCGATGCGCCCCAGCAGGACCAAACCCTCGTGAACGCCTTCCGGCGCCTGGACCCCATATTCAACGTCCCATTTGGGTTGATTCTTGAACAACAGGTCAATGAACGAGAAGTACTTATCCTCAGGCAGGCAGCGGGCGATTTTCTCGGCCTCGCCGTCATCGGGACGCAGCGGGAAGACGCGGAAGACGTAGAAGATCTTGCCGGAGTCGATGTATTTGGCCTTGATCTGCGGAAAGGCCTGCACATTGAAGGCGGCGCAGACCGGGCAGCTGGGCGCGGCATACTCGATCAGCACGACGGGGGATTTCGGGTTGCCCTGGGTGCGGTCGGTCGGGACCAGCTCATAGCCCTTGGCGCTGGTCGCGTCGCTGGAACCGCCGAACAGGCCCATGCTCCAGCCAATTCCGGCGGCGGCGATCAGTACAGCCAGACCCAGGACGATAAAGAGGGTTTTGCGTGACAAGGGGAATCTCCGCCGGAATTTGCCTGCCGTTTTTGGCAGAGATTGCGGCGGCGGTCCATAAACCCGCTTCCCGGCCTAAGGCCAAGCGTGGCCTTATTTTTTAGCCAGGGCAGCGTCAAGCGCCTTGCTCAAGGGGCCGTATTCCGCCACCCCCGGCACCAGGACCCCGTCAATCACGATGGAGGGGGTGGAGTTGATGGCGTAACGGGTCACGCCCTCCTCTGCCACCTTGTTGATGTTGTCGTCTTCCTTGGTGCTGGCGACGCAGGCGTCGAACTGGGTTTCGCTCATGCCCTCCGCCTTGGCCTGGGTCAGCAACCCGCCGCGCACATCGGTTACGCCATACTCGTCGTCCCATTGCGGCTGGGTGCGGAACAGCCGGTCCATGAAGCTGAAATACTTGTCGCGGGGCAGGCAGCGCGCCAGCTTCTCGGCCACGCCGTCGCCCGCCGCCAGTGGCAGCACGCGGAAGACGTAAAACACCTTGCCGGTGTCGATGTAGTTCTTCTTCAGCTGGGGAAAAGTCGTTTCGTTGAAATGCGCGCAATGCGGGCAGCGCGGCGCGGCATATTCGATCACCACCAGCTTGGCCTTAGGATTGCCCTGGGTCATGTCGTGGGGCGTGATGGTGTAATTGGCGCCCTTGATGTCGGCGGCGATGGCTGGGGTGGCGCCGTCTTGACCCAGGATGTGCCAAGCCAGGCCCGCACCAGCGAGCGCGACGACCAAAATGATGACGATGATGGCTTTGCGCGACACGGTGGTTCTCCCGGTTTTTTGCCGTTTTCGCAGAGATTGAGGGCGCTGGCTAGGCGCGCCGTTTGGCCAGCGCCTGCAGCGCCCTGGCCAAACCTTCCGGGCCTTCATAGCGGCGGGCCGGATCGGACGGCGGCAAGGGGCCGGCGGCTTTTTGCTTGGGCTGCGGGGGCGGGCGCGGGGACAGCGCGCCCTGGCTGAACTTGATCTGCACCACCGCCGGGCGTCCCAGATACGCATTGATGCGTTCGCACAGCGCGCGCTTCTCATGGGCCAGGAACAGCGCCGCGCCGGGCAAGGCGCGCAAGGTTAACGCGCCGCCCGACGGACCTTCGGAAAATTTCAGCGGCTGGGCCAGGCGCGCCACCTCCGGCCCGGCGATCTCGCTCCAGCGCAGCACCAGGGTGGGATCGCTGAAGCCGGCGCGGGCAAACGCGGTGCCCGCGACCGGGCCAGCATCGGCGCCGATCACACGAGTCCAGTTATTGCGGTGAGGCGGTGGTTGTGTCTCTTCGGGCGTTCGGGCCATGTTGGCAGTATGCCTCCGCCAGCGAAAAGCAAAAAGCCCGAAGTTATTTATGGTCGCTCTGGCTCTCGCCAACGCTCTCTTAGTACACGGCTGCTTGCCTGGTACGATATTCACCGCCGGGTGCTGCCGTGGCGGGCGCCCGCCGGGAAACGCGCCGATCCCTATCGCGTCTGGCTGTCGGAAATCATGCTGCAGCAGACCACGGTGCAGGCGGTGGGCGCCTATTACCGCAAGTTCCTGACCCTGTGGCCGGATGTGAAAGCGCTGGCGGCCGCAAAACAGGATGATGTTTTGGCTGCCTGGGCGGGACTTGGCTATTACGCCCGTGCGCGCAACCTGCATGCCGCTGCGAAAGTTGTCGCGAACGAGATGGGCGGCAGGTTTCCGCTCACCGCCGAAAGTTTGCGCGCACTGCCCGGTGTGGGTGGCTATACCGCCGGCGCGATCTCGGCCATCGCCTATGACGAACGCCAGGCGGCGATGGACGCCAATGCCGAGCGGGTGATCGCGCGGCTCTATGCCGTGCAAACCCCAATGCCAAAGGCCAAGACCGAACTTCACGCACATGGCATGGCGCTGGTGCCGGAGCGGGCGGGGGATTTCGCGCAAGCGTTGATGGATTTGGGCAGCGCCATCTGCACGTCCAAGCGGCCGGCCTGTCCCAATTGCCCGCTGTCGGCGGACTGCAAGGCGCGAAAGCTGGGCATCCAGGAACAGTTGCCGGTGAAAGCGCCCAAGATGGTGCGGCCGTTGAAGCGCGGTGCGGCCTTCGTGGCGCGGGATCGCACGGGCGCGGTGTTGCTTGTCAAGCGGCCGGACAAGGGCTTGCTGGCGTCCATGCTGGAGCCGCCGCTGGGTGAGTGGAGCGAAAACTTTCCTTCAACAGCAAAGGCATTGAAGCAAGCGCCGTTCGAAGCTGACTGGAAAAAGCGCTCCGGTATCGTGCGCCACGGATTCACGCATTTCGAACTGGAAACCGAAGTCTATGTCGCGAACTTCGCCAAGCGCCCCAAGTTCAAGGGCGAATGGATTGCCGCCGAAATGCTGCGCGAAGTCGCCTTGCCCACCGTGATGCGCAAGATCGTCGAACATGGCTTGGACGAAGGTGGGCCGCTCTTCAGTTCAAGAAAGCCCGGACCGTAGCTGCTGGCGCAGCACGTCGATCGGCACGAGCGTGCCGTTCATCTCGAACTGCCAGAAGGTCCAGCCATTGCAAGCTTCCAGCCCCTGCACATGCGCGCCCATCTGGTGGATGGAGCCGCTGGCATTGGAGGTGACGAGGGTGCCGTCGGCGCGCACCTTGGCGGTCTGGTGCTTGCGGCTGCCCTGCAGCACCGTGCCCACCGGCAACAACCCGCGTTCCACCACCCAGCCAAAGGGAATGCGCGGCTCGGCGCGCTTGGACTTGGTAACTTCGATCACGTCGCTGTCGGCGGGGATGACCTCGGCGATGCGCGCGCGCGCCACATCGGCATAGGTCTTTTCGCGCTCGATGCCGATGAAGCGGCGGCCCAGCCGCTTGGCCACCGCGCCGGTGGTGCCGGACCCGAAAAAGGGATCCAGGATCACGTCGCCCGGCTTGGTCGAGGACACGATCACCCGGTGCAGCAGGGATTCCGGCTTCTGCGTGGAATGGGCCTTCTGGCCGTCGGCGCCCTTGATGCGCTCATGGCCGGTGCAGATCGGCAAGGTCCAGTCCGAACGCATCTGCAGCTCGTCATTCAGCGCCTTCATGGCTTCATAGTTGAAGGTGTATTTGGTTTCGGCGCTCTTGCCCGCCCAAATCAGGGTCTCATGCGCGTTGGTGAAGCGGCGGCCCTTGAAGTTGGGCATGGGGTTGGACTTGCGCCACACCACATCGTTCAGGATCCAGAAGCCCAGGTCCTGCAGGATGGCGCCGACGCGGAAGATGTTGTGATAGGAGCCGATCACCCAGATGGCGCCATTGTCGCTCAGAACATGGCGCGCTGCGCCCAGCCAGTCGCGGGTGAACTTGTCATAGGCGGCAAAGCTGCTGAACTGGTCCCAGTGATCGTCCACCGCATCGACCTTGGACTGGTCGGGGCGGTGCAGCTCGCCCTTGAGTTGCATGTTGTAAGGCGGGTCCGCGAACACCAGGTCGGCGCAGCCGGCGGGAAGGGCGCGCATGCGCTCCACGCAGTCGCCCTCTATGATCTGATCCAGCTTCAAAGAACTCATATGCCCGCCCAAAAATTATCAACAGCGGGGTCACACTGATTCGCCGGGAGTCCCCGGTCAAGAGTCTTGCGGAATCAAAGCGTTATGAATTGAGTCCCCGGATTCGCCCACCACCACATCTTGTGGGCAGTTTGGGGATTATTCTCCGGCAAGCAGGACCGGCGCGTGCTGGGCCGCCGGATCGAGGCCCTGCAGCAGATTGCGGATGGGACCGAAACTGCGGCGGTGATGAATGGTTACGCCATGGGTGCGCAGCCCGCTGTAATGGTCGGGCGTGCCGTAGCCCTTGTTGCTCTTCCAGTTGTAGCCGGGATGCTCGTCATGCAGCCGCGCCATCAGCCGGTCGCGCGTCACCTTGGCGATGATCGAGGCCGCCGCGATGGACACGCTGCGTCCGTCGCCCTTGATCAGCGTGTCGCACTTGCAGGGCAGGGCCGGCGCGTCATTGCCGTCCACCAGCGCGAATTGCGCGGCCACGGACAGCGCCCGCACCGCGCGCGCCATCGCCAGGTGCGTCGCCTGGCGGATGTTCGCCAGATCAATTTCTTCCACGCTGGCTTCGCCGACGCCGACCGCCACCGCCATTTCCATGATGCGGGGGTAAAGGTCTTCGCGGTCTTGCTCGCAAAGCTGCTTGGAGTCGTTCAGCCCCTTGGGAATGCGGCCGCGATCCAGGATCACCGCCGCCGCCACCACGGGCCCTGCCAGCGGCCCGCGCCCGGCTTCATCCACGCCGCACACTGGACCAGTCATGGTCTTCAACAGGCGCGACTCGTAGATGTAATGGGGCATCCCCCAATGGTTAGAACAGGGCGAGCTGGTCGCCAAGTCGGGATGGGCGCTTGAACTTGTGGACGGCAAGCGGCGCCGAAGGCAGGTTCAGCCCCAGCCGCTTCACCGCCATGTGGAACCGGCGCGCCATCACCTGGGCATACGGCCCGGTGCCGGTCATGCGGGTGTTCCAGTTGGCGTCATAATCCTTGCCGCCGCGCATCTGGCGCACCAAGGTCATGACATGCTTGGCGCGGTCGGGGGCGTTGAGCTCTAGCCATTCGCGGAATAGGTCCTTGATCTCCAAAGGCAGGCGCAGCAGCACATAACCGGCGCTGCGCGTGCCATAACCGGCCGCGGCGCTCAGCACCGCTTCCATCTCGTGATCGTTCAGCGCCGGAATGGCTGGGGCGAACATCACCCCGGCCGGCACGCCGGCATCCGACAATCCCTGGATGGCCTGCAGGCGGCGTTGCGGCGTACCGGCGCGCGGCTCCATAGCCCGCGCCAGCTTGCGGTCCAGGGTGGTGATGGACAGCGCCGCCTTGGCCAGGCCCATCGAAGCCATGTCAGCCAGGATATCCAGGTCGCGCAGGATCAGCGGCGACTTGGTGACGATGGCGACGGGATGGCGAAAGTCGCGCAGCACTTCCAGGATGGAGCGCGTGATGCGCATCTTCTTTTCCAGAGGCTGGTAGGGATCGGTATTGGTGCCCATGGCGATCACCTTGGGGATGTAACCGGGCGCGCTAAGTTCCTTGGCCAGCAGCGAGGCCGCATTGGGCTTGGCGAACAGGCGCGATTCAAAATCCACGCCGGGCGACATGCCGAGATAGGCGTGGCTGGGACGGGCAAAGCAATAGATGCAGCCATGCTCGCAGCCCCGATAGGGATTGATCGACTGATCGAAGCTGATGTCCGGCGACTTGTTGCGTGCGATGATGGTCCGGGTGGCGTCATGGATGACCTCGGTGCGCAGCGGGGCAGGGGTATCGTCGTCTGCCCGCCAGCCATCATCCCAACCGTCATCCAGCAGCACGCGGGTCTGCTTTTCAAACCGTCCCACGACATTGGAGACGGCGCCGCGGCCACGCAGCACTTCCGGGCGGATGGTGGTGTTCAGGACGACCGTCATATTTGGGACTATAAACCCAAATAAGAACAAAACAAGTACAAATTGTGCTAGCGGCGGACCCTGGCCGGGTGGCGGCGCGCCAGCTGGAAGTCGGTCGCACCGTTCTCGATAGCGAGAGTTGCGGCCCGGTAGATAGCGATCAGGGCGGTTTCTACCAGCATGTCCAAGGACATGCCGTTGCCGCCAATCAGTCGAAGTTTGAAGAGCCCCAGCTTTTTCATACCCTGTAAACCGGGCACAGGCGTTTCGGT
>CAIUTH010000259.1 GCA_903902075.1 uncultured Alphaproteobacteria bacterium | reverse complement strand
CGCCGCCCATCGCGCCATAGCGGCTGAAACCAAAGCCGCCGCCGGCCAGCAGCAGAACAATCAGAATAATGAGCAATAAGGACATGGGGGTTACCTCTCTATGGCAGAGGTAATGTTGTCGGCGGCCTAAAGTTCCCTAGCTGCCAAATTCGACCAGATACCCCGCCACACCTTCCTGCGGTTCGCCATTGCCCAGAGACGTGCTGAACAGCCGCCGGCGATAGGAGAAGATCGTCACGCAGCAGACCTGGTGCACGTCCCATTTGCCGCCATGCTGGAAGGCGCTGAACATCCAGTCGGCGAAATGCCCGCCCACGGCGTGGCCGCTTTCATAGCCCGTCCAGAACAGGGTGCCCTTGCCGCCATCGGCGGCGCCCTCCGGCCCCGTCACCCAGCGCCATTCCCCCGGCGCGGTCTGGCGTCCACCCAGGAAAGTGGTGTCGGTGTCGTCGCCATTGGGAAACACCCTGGTCATGATGAAGTCGAACTCGGCCTTGTCGCCGATGGTGGCCAAATAGCCCTTGCGGCCTTCGAAGCTGTATTTCTCCGCCGCGGCCTTTGCCGCCGCCCAGGTGATGTTCGGCGCCACGACATAGCGATAGGCGTGACCCGTTGGCGCCTTCACCACGTCGCTGCTTTGCAAAGTCGGAAATGTCTCCTGCCCCGGCTCCTGCGGTGCGGAGAACAGCAGCTTGTAGGCGATGGCGACGACCAGCACCGCCGCGGTGGCCCACAGGCCCCAGACGATGCCGCGCATCATTTCCGGCGATACACGAAAGCCCATTCCAGTTCCCTGCCCGGCCCGGATCATAATCCGGCCCATGGGGAAAGCTACGGGCGTAACCATACCCTCACGGAAGAATGCGGAAGCGCCGCAGCAGGGCCCAGCCGCCCAGCACCAGGGTGAGGCAAAGGCCCAGCCCCGCCCAGAAGCCGTGCGGCGCCTGGGCCCAGGGGATGCCCCCCACATTCATGCCAAAGGCCCCCACCAGGAAGGTGGGCGGCAACAGCAGGGTCGAGATCACGGTCAGGGCCGACAGCGCCCGGTTGCTGCGGTCGGCGATGCGGCTGCCGATCTCCTCGTACAAAAGCCGCGCCCGGTCCGACAGGGCGGCGGCATCGCGTTCGAAATCCTCCGCCTCCTGCAGCAGCAGCGGCAAATGCTCCAGCAGCGGGCCGCCATGCACCAGATGGCGCGCCGACAGGGCGCGGTGGATGGCGCCGCGCAGGGCGGAAAATTCGCGGGCATAGCGCGACAGCTCGCGCCGCAGGGGCCCCAGCACATCGCGGCCGATATGGTCGCGGTCGGCCAGCACCTCGTCCTCGATCCCGGCCAGCTCGCTGCCCAGCACCACCAGCCGCTGCTCCACCAGCCCGACAAATTCTTCCTGCAGACGCACCAGGGCCATCACCGGAGCCGCCAGTTCGGCGCCGGCGGCGACGGCCTGGTGCACATGCTCCACCCCGCGCAACGAATGCAGCCGCGAGGTGACCAGGTGTCCGGCATCGAACCAGAAGGCCAGGCGCCCCGTGCCAAGCGAATGATCGGCAAAGTCGCGCTCGATATCGGGCAGCACGCCATAGGCGCCATTGGCGGTCAGGTGAAACTGGATGCGCTCCTCGCGCGGCGCCAGCAGCAACTGGCGCGCCGGTACCGGCAACAGATCGAAGCTTTCGAGGAAGCGCTTGGCGCGATGATCGGCCAGGCCCAGATGCAGCCAGATCCAGTCGAGTTCATGATCCAGGTGCGCCGCCAGGCTGTCATCGCTGACCCGGCTTGCGCGGCCGCCATGGAAGACAAAACCGAAGATCAGGCCCGCGCAGCGCTCCAGCATGTGAAGCTGGTACAGCGGCGGTGTGACGGTTCTATTACAGCCGCCTAGACGTGCTGGCCGCCATTGATCATCAGCTCCGCGCCAGTCACGTACGACGATTGATCCGTGCACAGATAATAGATCGCCTTGGCGACTTCCGCCGGCTGGCCCAGGCGCCGCAGCGGGATCGTCTCCACGATCTTCTCGGTGCCCGGCGACAGGATGGCGGTGTCGATCTCGCCCGGCGCGATGGCGTTGACCCGCACGCCCCAGGGGCCGAAGTCCGCCGCCATTTCCCGCGTCAGCGCAGCCGCCGCCGCCTTGGAGATGGAATAGGCCGCGCCCGCGAAGGGATGCACACGGCTGCCGGCGATGGAGGTGACGTTGACGATCGAGCCCTTCGCCGCGGCCAGCTCGTTCTTCAGGCCCTGCGCCAGCCAGATGGTCGAGAACAAATTCACTTCAAACACCTGGCGCCACAGGTCATGGCTGGATTCCAGCGTGCCCAGCCGCTCGCCCTTGGGGCCCTTGGGCGAGATGGCGGCATTGTTCACCAGGGCATGCAGCTTGCCTTCGGTCAGGCGGGATCGCATTTCCTCGGCGGCGCGCATCGTGTCTTTCGGGTCGGACAGGTCGACCTGGATATGGTCTTCGGGACCGGCCGCCCAGGGGCAGTTTTCCGGAAAGGCATGGCGCGAACAGGTGATCACCCGCCAGCCGGCGCTGGAGAAGCGCTTGACCGTGGCATGGCCGATGCCGCGCGACGCCCCGGTCAGGATCAGGGTGCGCTTTTCGTCGTCAATGTGGTTGGGTTCTGCCATGGCTGTACCCTATCATTGCGCTTGATCCCTGTTCCACCCTGTTAGAAGCAAGGTCATGCACGAACAGCAGTCCCTGTCCGCCCTGGCCCTGCTCCTGGCTGCCGCCGTGGGCTGCGGCCTGGTGATGAACCGGCTGCGGATGCCCGCCGCCGCGGGCTTTATCCTGGTGGGCATGGTGCTGGGACCGACCGGCATGGGCCTGATCCAGACAGACGACAGTATCGAAACCCTGGCCGAACTGGGGGTCCTGATGCTGCTGTTCATCATCGGGATGGAGATGCGGCTGGCGGCATTTTCCAAGTCGCTGCCATTGGCACTTGGGGTCACCGCGGTGACCTGCGCCATCATTCCCACCTCGGTGGCGCTGTTCGCCTATGCCGTGCATGGCGAAGTGCTGGGCGGGGTGGTGATCGGCTTCATGCTGTCCATTTCCTCCACCGCCGTGGCGATGAAGATGATCGAGGACAGCGAGGAAAAGGACACGCCCGCCGGACGGCTGGCCGTGGCGATACTGGTGGCGCAGGACCTGGCGGTGGTGCCGCTGCTGCTGATCACCAACACGCTGGGCGGCGAGCTGACACCCAAGTCGATGATGGGCGCGGGCACCAAGCTGGCGCTGGCCTTCGCGCTGCTGGCCGTCTTCATCAAGGTGCTGACCAAGATCAAGAGCTTCCGTTTTCCGGCATCGGAATATCTGCTGAAGAATTTCGATGTCGGCACATTGGGCGTGCTGGGCATCTGCTTTGCTGCCGCCGCCGCGTCGGGCCTGCTGGGATTGTCACCGGCGCTGGGCGCCTTCCTGGGCGGGTTGGCGGTGGGGCATTCGACCCTGCGGCGCGGCGCCCTCACAATGGCCCAGCCGGTGCAGAGCATCCTGCTGTTCGTCTTCTTCCTGTCGGTGGGCCTGCTGATCGATTTGCATTACCTGGTCCAGCAGGTCTGGGTGATCGCCGCCGCGCTGGTGGTGGTGACGGGCGGCAAGACGGTGCTGAACTTCATCCTGCTGAGCCTGGCGGGCCAGAAATTCGACACCGCGTTCGCCGCATCCCTGTTCCTGTCGCCGGTGGGGGAATTCTCCTTCGTCATCGCCGCCGCGGGACTGGCCGCCCACACGCTCAGCCCCGGCGGCCACAAGCTCGCCATCGCGGTGATCGCCATGTCGCTGCTGGTCAGCCCGATCTTCTTCCTAGGCGCGCGGTTCGCGCACAAGCTGGCGATGAAGCATCTGGGCCTGGCCGCGGAAAAGAACCAGCCGGTCTACTTCGCGGCCGGCGCCGACATCTGACCGCTAGCGGCGGAACATGCCGCTGTCGCCGTTCAGGTCGCTGGACAGGATCAGCTTGGCCATCAGCTTGTCGCTGCCGGGCGTGAGGCCAAAGCCCAGCCCCGCCTCTATGGATATCGGCCCGGCATCATGGTCCACCACGGCGTAAAGCTGGTGCGACTGCTGATCCCTCGGCAGGAAGCCGCGCAGCTCGCCGAAATCGTCATATTCCTCCGCCGCCACGGACCAGCCCTTGGCGATCGTGTAGTCCAGGCGGGTGGACGGCGCGAAATCCAGCCGCGACAGGCCATGATAGGAATTGTCGAGAATGGGATTGAAGGTCAGGCTCCAATTGTCGCCGCGATAACCCAGGATCGGACGTATCTCGCCGGTCATGCGGTCCTGGTCCCAATGGCGCGAATTGTAGCTGAACTCGAAATTGATCCCGTAATAGAAATTGCTGGTGGCATTGTCCGGGTTCACGAACAGCGTGCGCAGCTTGAAGCCGTTGGGCTGGGCGCCGCGATTGCTGGAAACCGCATAGAGCGGCAGGTAAAGCCCCGCCTCGAACCAGGGCGTCACGCCATACGCCCATTCGGTGACGCCGCTGAGAGAACGGTTGTCCGCTAGCCCGGCCGGGAAATCCGGATCCTTCAATCCATCAAACGTGTAATTGTTGTGCCAGGTGAGATTGAAAACACCCGGCGCGGCGGCATCGCCGGTATAGACCTGGATTTCGTCACTGAGGGCCCAGGCACTCCCGGCAGAAGCCGCCAGCAGCAGCGCGGCCGGAAGGACTGCCTTCATTGCCGCGCCATCAGCATGCGCTGGAGAATTTGATCGCGCTTGATGAAATAATGATACAGCGCGCCGGCGACATGCAGCGCGATGAAGCCGAGCAGCACATAGACCAGGATATTGTGGATGTCGCCCGCTTCATGACCCCAGGCCGAACCCTTGGGGCACAAAGGCGGCAAGGTCACGACACCCAGCAGCGTGACGTCCCAGCCGCGCGAATTGGCCGCCGCCCAGCCCAGCACGGTCATGACGAACACCAGTGCGTACAGCGACAGATGGGTGATGCGTGACAGCCAGAGCTCCCAGCCGGTCAGGCCATCGGCCATCGCCACCGGATGCAGCAGCCGCCAGGCGAAGCGCGCCACGATCACTGCAAAGATCGCGGCGCCGACCACCAGGTGCCAGTGCACCCAGCCCTCGTCCAGCGTTTTGCGCCCGATATGCGGCATGATGGAGCCAATGGCATATTGCGCCGCCAGCAACAGGAAGATCAGCCAGTGAAACAATTTCGCGACGGGGCCATAGCCACCGGATGCGGGACTGCCAGACATTTCGCCTCCTGTTTTACCCAGCATACGCAGCGGCGGAGGCGATAATACTATCTTTTCCCCAACCTATACTTGCAACTAATACGCATCTTCGTCTGGCAACGGTTCGAGGCCGGCCGGATCCTGGTGGATGATCACGTCGGCGCCCGGATAGGCCTGCAGCAGCGCCAGTTCGACCGCATCGCTGATCGTGTGCGCCTCCGACAGCGGCATGTTGGGATCAAGGCCCAGGTGCAACTGGATGAAAGTGGACAGGCCCGCCGACCGGGTCTTGAGGTCATGGACATTCTTCACGGCCGGATGGCTCCGGGCGATGCGGGCGATCCGGGCGCGCTCGGCCTCCGGCAATTCGCGGTCCATCAGCTGGTGAAAGGCGGCGCGGCCCACGCCGAAGGCCGTGTAGGCCATGATGCCGGCGACCGCGATGGCAATTAGGGGATCGGCCAGGGTCCAGCCCAGCAGGCTGGACAGCAGCAGCGCCAGCACCACGCCAATATTGGTGACCAGATCGCCGAAATAATGGGTCTGGTCGGCCTCGACCGCGACACTGCCCGTTCTAGCCACCACCCTGCGCTGGTACACGATCAGCACGATGGATATGGCAATGGCGATGCACATCACGATCAGCGCCTGGATGCTGTGGTCGATCGGCTCGGGCACCATGATGCGGCTGATGCCCTGGATCACCAGGAACAGCGCCGAGGCGCAGATGAAGGCGCCCTGCGCCAGGCCCGCCAGCGGCTCGGCCTTGCCATGGCCAAAGCGGTGTTCTGCATCGGCAGGAGTCAGCGCCGAGCGAATGGCGATGAGATTCATCCAGGATGTGAAAAGGTCCAGCGCCGAATCCGCCAGGCTGGCCAGCATCGCCACCGAATGGGAGGCGAAGTAGGCAAAGGTCTTTATCGCCAACAGGAACAGCGACACCGACACCGATGCGATGGCGGCGCGCCGCATCAGCGCGCCCGCCTTTTCCTGCCTGCTCACGGAAACAGTCTTTCGGTGCGCCAGGGCTCACCGGCCGCATCGCGTTCATAAACCAGTCGGTCATGCAGCCGAAACGGACGGTCGCGCCAGAACTCGATGCGCAGCGGCGTCAGCCGCCAGCCGGTCCAGTGTGGCGGACGCGGCACCTTGGTCAGGGCGAACTTCAAGGCGTATTCGGCAATGGCCTTCTCGAACACAAAGCGCCCTTCCATCGGGCGCGACTGGGGCGAGGCCCAGGCGCCGATCTGGCTGTCCTTGGGGCGGGTGGCGAAATAGGCATCGGCTTCGGCATCGGAGACCTGGGCGATGACGCCCTTCACCCGCACAACCCTGCGCAGGCTCTTCCAGTGGAAGTTGAGCGCCGCCCTGGGATTGCTCGCCAGCTCTTCACCCTTGATGCTGTGGGAATTGGAATAGAAGACAAAGCCGTTCGGATCGGCGCCCTTCAGCAGCACCATGCGCACATTGGGCACGCCATCGGCATCGGCGGTGGCCAGCGCCATGGCGTTGGGGTCGTTGGGCTCGGAGCCTTCTGCATCCTTCATCCAGTCCTGGAACAGCGCGAAGGGATCGGCGCCTGCGGCAATGCCGCCATCGTCCAGAGGTCCACCTGTCTCCATCGTCATGGGTGCGTCCTAGCAGTTTCGCGTTTGGCAGGGTAGCCTTGGCAATCCATGGCCAGAAACCAAAAGATTTTTCCACTTCTTGCCGCCACGCTCTGCGTCTGCCTCGCAGTCACGCCCGCGGCGGCCCGCGGCAGTGCCGAGATCGCCGCTGTATTCGATTCCGGCGTCGCCGCCTATGACGCGGGCGATTACGAAAAGGCCTTCAAGATCTGGTGGGACCTGCGCTTCGAGGATCTGGCGGCGATGCGCAATCTGGGGATGATGCTGCGCAAGGGCCAAGGTGCCTCCAAAGACCCCGACAAGGCCGAAGAAGTGTATCTGCGCGCCGCCGAAGCCGGACTTCCCACCGCCCAGGCCGATCTGGCCGACATGTATCTGAAAGGCGAATTGGGCGCGCCCGATCTGCGCCGCGCGCTGCCTTTGCTGGAAGCCGCCGCCGCCGCCAATCATCCGGTGGCGCAATTCCAGTTGGGCCAATTCTATGAGACGGGTGCGCCGCCACTGGTCCCGCAGGATCTGGAAACCGCGCGCCAGCTTTATGCGTCCGCCGCCAGCCATGGCATGAAGGAAGCCGCCGCGCGTTCAGCGTTCCTGGGACCGCCGGCGGGGAAACCCGCCGCCACGCCTGCGCCAGCACCGTCCGCACAGACCCCGGCACCCGCCGGGCCGCAGGCAGAGCCCGCCGCGCCCTAGAGCGCGGCCAGCACCTTTTTCAGGCCGTGCTCCGCGAAAGGCTTGTTGAGCCGGGGCACCTTGACCTCGATGCCGCCCGGCAGCTCGGCATAGCCGGTCGCCAATATCATCTTGGTGTCCGGCCAGTTCTTCACGATGGCGTCCATCAGCTGGGTGCCGCTCATCCGGGGCATGGACTGATCGGTGATCACCAGGTCGAAGCGTTGCTGGGCCAGCAGTTCGAGAGCTTCGGCGCCCGATCCGGCTTCCATCACCTCATGCACCAGGTCTTCCTCGACCAGGATGCGGTAGCGGGCACTTTCATCCGGCGCGTAGGCCCGGTTCTCCATCAATTGCTTGTTCATAAGAGCTAGTCCTGCCCCAACGCTGTAACGCCTGGCCGATCAAAAAGTTCCCCATGCACTCCAAGGCCTTGATATAGTGATACAAAAGGCCCAGTTAAGGACAGCATGAAAGACCCCTATGAAGTCCTCGGTGTCGCCAAAGGCGCCAGCGAGGCCGAGATCAAGAAGGCGTTCCGCACGCTGGCGAAAAAGCATCACCCCGACAAGCATGCGGGCGATGCGTCGGCGCAGAAGCGTTTCCAGGAAATCTCCGGCGCCTATGACATCCTGGGCGACAAGGACAAGCGCGCCCAGTTCGACGCCGGCGCCATCGGTCCGGACGGCAATCCCCGCGGCTTCGATCCGCGCCAAGGTGGCGGCGGCTTCCGCCAGGGCAATCCCTTTGGTGGTGGTGGCGGTGGGCCGGGCGCAGGCGGGTTTCATTTCAGTTTCGACGACGCGCCGGGCGGCGCGGCCGGCTTCGAAGATATCTTCGCCGACCTGATGGGT
>CAIUTH010000258.1 GCA_903902075.1 uncultured Alphaproteobacteria bacterium | reverse complement strand
CGTCATAGTCGGCCAGCGCCGCATCAAAGCGCTTCAGCTCGCGCAGCATGTTGCCCCGATTGTGCAACGCTTCGATATTGCCGGGCGCCAGCGCCAGGGCGCGGCCATAACTGTCCGCAGCCTCCTCGCGCCGGCCCAATCCGGACTGCACATGGCCCAAGTTGATCCAGGCATCGGGTATCGCGGGATTCTGCTTCAACGCGGCGGTGATCAGTTCAATGGCGGCGTCATGGCGGCCCTGCTGGAAACGGATCACCCCCAGCATGTGGCGCGGCGCAAAGGCGGAGGGCTCCAGAAGCAGCACCTGCTGGTACAGCCGTTCGGCGCTCGCCATATCGCCGCGCTGGTGCGCGGTGAGGCCCAAGTCGAACAGGTCCTGCAATCGGTCGCGCGAATTGTTCATGGCGGGTGTTCATACAGGAAAAACGGCGCCAACGCCTATTTTTCCGTCATCTTCAATTCGGTGCCGGTTTCGCCATTTTTCAGGCGCCCGACATGCAGCTTCACCAGGTAATCGTCGCCAGCACTCTGGTTCAGGGCATCAAACAGCGAGCCGTCGCCATCGGTCATGCTGTCATAAGCCTGCTGATAGCGTTGCAGGAACGCCTGTTCCAGGAGGCCCCCATGCAACGGCTCCCACAAGTCCAGCGCCGTGGTCTTGCCCTTGACGATGGCGGAGATGATGGGGCGGAAGGGAATATCGGTGCAGGCGGCGCGGGTGACGCCGCTGACGCACAGCCGGGTGCCGAAATACTTGTTGATGCCCTCCAGCCGCGCGGCGGTATTCACCGCGTCACCGGACGCCGTATAGGTGAAGCGCGCATGGCTGCCGAAATTTCCCACCACCGCCACGCCGGTATGCACGCCGATGCGGGTGACGCCCAAGGGCACGCCCTGGGCATGCTGCTTCTTGCGGTATTCCTCGCTGAACGTGTCCATCTCCAGCATGCAGCGCACCGCCTTGGACTGGTGATCGGCAAGATCCAGCGGCGCATTGAAAATGGCGAACACCGCATCGCCGATGAACTTGTCCACCATGCCGCCATGCTTCATGACAAGATTGGTCATGCCGTCCAGGTAATTGTTCAGCACATGGGCCAGCTGGATAGCGTCGATCTGCTCGGACATGGTGGTGAAATTGGCGATGTCCGAGAACAGGAAGGTCATTTCCCGGCGCTCGCCTTCCAGGTTCATGCTGGAGGGATCGGCCACCATCCGCTCCACGATGGCGGGCGAGACGTAGCGAGAAAAAGCACCCTGGATGAAGGCCTTTTGCTTGCGCGCCTCGCGGCCGCTCAAGGCTTCCATGCTGAAGAAGGAGACTACCAGGGCCAGGGATGGCGCCATCAGAGAGAGGATCACATTGGCATAATGGTAGAGCGCCACGCCGCCTGCCCCAAATACCGGCAACAGCAGCAGCACACCAATCGCCCGTATCCAGAGCGAGGCGTTGACGACCGCCAGGCCAGCGCCCAGCAGCGCCAGTGCCAGGGTGACAACGAAATTGAGCTGCCAACCGGCAATGGGCGATTTCTTGTGATGGATCAGCTGCGACAGGGCATGGGCCTGGATCACAATGCCCGGCAATTGACCCTCATCGCCGGCATAGACCACCGAAAAGGGCGTACGGTGGCGGTCCACCAGGGTCACGTCCGATCCGATCAGAACGATCTTGTCCTTGAACCAGGTGTCGAACACCGCCGACAGCGCCGGGTTGGCGACCATGGCGGCGGAGTACTGCACGAAGGGTTTGGGGCGGGGATCAAGCTCCGTGGGCGCGGGACGTCCGCGCCAGACGATCGCCACGCTTTTCTCCGGTGTTTCCACCCCAACCTTGGCCGCCACGGCGCGCGCGACGCCGGGAATATAATGGCCGCCCACCTTGGCGCCGGGAAAAACGTAGCGGGCGGTGTCGAACTGGTCGGTGGGCAGATTGGCAAGTGCCCGCAAGCGCGGCGGCACCATGGCGTCCTCAAACGCCTTCTGTTCCGGCGTGACGATGTCATGGCTGGCGATATAGCTGATGACTAGCGGTACTTTGGTCTCGCGTAAGGTGGCGGCCAGGGACTTGTCCTTGGCCTCCTCCGTCGGCTGATCGAGCAGAAAGTCGGACGCTATGGCGGCGGGGTGATGGGAGGCGATCTGCCGGATAAGGGTGGAGAGAAAAGCGCGATCAACCGGCGAGCGATAGGGAAATTGCGCCAGGGTCACCTCGTCCACAGCCACGATGACGATCTTGGGATCCTGTTCCTCGCGCGGCGCAAAAACCGAGGCGATCTCCCAGTCCTGCACGAACTGGTTCAGGCGCGTCATGACCGAAAAATTTTCCACCAGCAGCAGCGAGAACATCGCGCTGACCAGAAAAACGGAGACCAAGATGGAGGCCGACCACAGGGCCTTGCGCCGTTCCCCACCCAGGCCTGCGAGAAATGCCTTCACGGGGCGGCGGTCTTCAGCAACGCCTGGGCCTGCTGTTCGCAGCGGCGGGCCGCCATCCAGCCGGCGCGCATCTCGGCATTGGTCAGGGTAGCGGGCACCTGCACCATCGTCACCGCCGATTCATTGCTGTTGAAGTTCACCACATAGGCCTCGCCAGCGCGCATCGGCACGTCGGTGGTGATCTGGATACGGTCCGAGCCCACCGGCCATTGCGCCTTAGCGATCCAGCTGCGGTCCACCGGGGCTACGCTGAGTTCGGCGACGGCCTTGGAATCAGGGCGCCAAAAAACCGGCGTGCCATTCTCCAGAACACAGACATTGCCGCTATGGGTGGCATCCAGCACCCAGGGCTCGGGCAGGTCGGCCAGCACGGTGCCGCGGGTGACACCAAACTCGCCGGCGCGCGCCTGGCGCTGGGTGACCAGCGCGGCCAGGGTCTGGTTGAGCCCCACACCGGCCGCTTCCCCGGTTGCGACCGGAGGGCGATCATAGGGTCCATCCAGCTTCAGGGTCGAGCCGGTTTCAGAAATCAGCGTGACATGCTGGCCCTGCTTGAGGGTCAGCGGCTTGGTCGAATCCAGGGTAGAGCCGGGTTTCAGCGCAATGCCGCGCGCCTCGGCCACCACCAGGGTAGCGGCGTCAGCAACCTCGATCATTGGGAAGGTCAGTACCCAGCAGCCAAACAGGGTCAGAGCAATGTATCTCATTAATGCCTGCCTTGGAGTGCCCATCCACTTGTTCATGCGTTTTAAACCCCGTCGCCGATCAAGGTGAAAGCGGCCCATTCAAAGGGATGGGCAGTGTTCTCCTTGGCGATCAGCGTCAGTTGCGCCTGGCGTAAGGCCTCGACCACGTCATGTTTGGGGTCCTTGGCCATGTTCGAGAAGGTGCCGGTCATCAGCGCCATGGTGGCGACCGAGGGCACCTCCCAATGGCTGGCCAGCACAGCATGGGCCCCGGCGTTGAAGAAGGCATCGGCTAGACCCAGCAGCGCGCCGCCGCCAAAACTCTTGCCGCCGCCGGCGCCGGTATTGCAGGCCGAGAGCACCACCAGGTTGGCATTGATCTTCAGGCCCGCGATCTCGCTGGCGGTGAGAAGGCCATCAGCGCTGGTGGAGGTGGCCGGGGTGGCGGGTGGCGACAGGACAAGACCCGGCTGGGCCTGGCAATGCAGTTCGCCCGGCAGCATGCCGTGAGTGGCGAAATACAACACCGCATATTGATCCAGAGACTTGGCACGCAACGCCCCTTCGCTGGCGCCGGCGCCCGTCAGGATGTCGTCAGGAGACGCGCCCAGGTCGCGGCTCACCACCTGAACTTCGGCGGCGGTTTCAGGCAAGGGTTGCAGGGCGCGCAGCTGCGCCGGATCGGCGGGCCCGCCGGCCTGGCAGGCCGCAGCCAACGCGTTCAGCGCCAGCGCCTGGTTGGCGCCACCTCCTTGGAAGGTTGGATTACTCACGCCCAGGAAAGGTTTGGCGTTTGTCATACGGGTTACGCCGCGCAGTGCCAGGAAAGCACGGGCCGATGGCGTGGCGGACACCCCGGTCTTGCGGATCAGCCAGGCGGCGCGGACGTAATCACGCGGCTGGCGCGGCGCAGCCGTCACCAGCAACGAGAAAGGAAGACTGGCAAGATCCCCGCTGGTGGCCACCACCAGATGATCTACATTCGCCATCTGTGGCGAGACTGGGCCTAATGTCTCATTATAAAGCGCGGCGGCATTGGCAAGGCTGAAGTCGGGCAGCTTGCCCAGCTTGGGCACAAAGGCGCTGCGCAGATCGACGATGTCTGCGGCCAGATCGTCGGCATTGGTTTGCAGCTGCTTGACCGTCAAACCTTCGGGCGTGACCAGCAGCACATAGGCGGAATGAACCCCGATCACGAAACTGGCAAAGGCTTCGCGCGGATGCAAGTTACGCTTCATGACGTCCAGGCTCACCGCGCCGGGATCGGCCATAGTGGCATAGGCGGGGAAGTCTGCATGTAGTTTAGCGCTGGCTGCATCGGCGCGGCTGGTGGCGGCCTCCAGCGCAGCTGACAGTTCCAGCTCGCGCTCGGCGTCGCGAGAATCATTGGTCTTGGCGCGCTCGACTGCCAGCGCCATGCGGGTTTCGTCACGGGCACGCAGCGCGTCATCGGTGGCGCGAACCTGCAAAGCCAGGATAGGCGTTTCGGCCGCACGCTGCGCCGCCATGCGCGCAATCGTCTGTCCAGTGACGCCGCTGTCGGTCATCTGGGCGGCGGTGAACATCTCGCCTTCCAGCCGGGAGCGGTCAGACCTGTCCAGCGAGGCATTGGCGGCTGTCAGAAAGGGCAAAATCTGGTCGGCCATGACCTGGCTGCGCGCCAGCGGATTCTTAGCCAGCAGGGCGAAGGCTTGGCGATAGGACGCGATGGCTGAGGGATAGATTTGTTCGTCGCTGTAGAAACGGCCCAGCTGCAACAGCGCCTGTATGGTGGGACCACCGTCGCCGAACAGCTTACGGTCCATCGCCAGCGCGTCGGTGTAATTACGTTCAGCCTGCGCCACGCGGCCCTGGCGTTCATTGATCTCGCCCATCAGCGCCACGGCGTCGGCCCGCCAGGCCAGAGGCAGGTTTGGTTGGGCGGTGATGATGTAGAGCGCCTTCTCGGCGGCAACCTGGGCGCCGGCATTGTTGCCAGTGCGCAGTTCCAGCGCCGCCTGCACCCGCAACGCGTGGGCCAGTTCGCCATCCAGCAGGGTAGTGACCACCGGTGGATTGCCGTTCATATCCAGCCCGCCATTGCGTACCGCGTCCACCGCGCGCTGGCGCGCCAGCGTGTCCTGGCGGGCAAAGATCAGAGCTTCTTCATAGTGACGCTGGTTGGCGGCATCAAGCCCGCGATAGGAGGCGAGCCGGGCGCGGATTTCTGGGCTGGGGGCAGCTTCCACAATGGGCGTGGCGCGGCGGAACAAAGCGGCGGCCTCGTCGAAACGGCGCTGGTTGGAAACCTGCAACGCCAATTCCATAAGAGTCGCACCGACGGCGGCGGAATCGGCTCCGAACAGGCGGGTCTCGATATCCAGCGCATCGCGATAAGCCTGCTCGGCGGCAGGATAGTTGCCACCGGCGCTAGCTGCGCTGCCCGCGGCGCGCAGTTGCAAATAGCCGAAATAGTCATTGGCATTGGCGTTCAGAACCCGGGCCGTGAAGCCGGCTTTGACGGCGGCTGTGGCCGCGGCGACACCCGAGACCGGCGTGCCCGAAGTGACGGAAATCGCGGCGGACAGGACATCGATCATTCCCGGCAAACCATCAGCCAGCATCAGGCCGGCCGGCGTCACCGCGGCCAGCACCACATGCGGGACGTCCCCTACGCCAGATGTACAGGAAAAAAGATAGGTACTGGCATCCAGGCTCTTGCCGCCGTCGCAGCGCAGACCCGCAGCGGTGCCGTCTGTCGGCAACTCACGAATGGCGCCCGCCACCGCGGAGCGGCGCGCCGCATCACTGCCTGTCAGGCCCGAACCGAACGCGACCCGGTTAATGCCGCCAGTCGTGACCTTGCCGGCGCAGACGATATCGCTGCCTTTCAGGTGGCATGCTTCACCGGCCATGTTGTTGCCGATATCTCCCGGCGCGGCATTGGCCGGCGCAGCCGCCAGAACCGCAAGAACGGCGACGGCCAGAAGAGTGAGGGGGATGTATCGCATGGCGCTTGCCTCAGAACCGGATGCCGGCGGTGACAAATAACTTGGTCGCCTCCTTGCCTACGTCACTGCCGGTCACAGCCCGCAGGGTGCGCGAGCCTTCCAGGCCCAGCGAGGCATTGTAGGGCAAGGCCAGGCGAACGCCGCCGCCCACCGAGGTGACAGACTGATCCATAAAGCTCGGGTCGATCGCCGCGCCGCGCTGGATGTACCAGGTCTGGCCGCCATCGACATAAACGTATGGCTGGACGTTCAGGACATATTGATTGGCCCAGGGCGCGTCGTACCTAAGCTCGCCCGAGCCGCCTAGGCCGTGGTCGCCGGTGATGGCGCCAGGATCATAGCCGCGCCCGATGCCGGCACCACCAAAGGAAATCAGTTCGCCGTTAATTAGCGGCGCGGAGGAGAACTGCCCCTGCTCCGTCACGACGACAGAGAAACCCTCGGGCAGGAAGCCAACATAGCGCACCAGGCCGGTGAATTTGGTGAAGTCCAGATAACCACCCTTGCGCGACAGGTTCGCCGATAGGTTGGGCGAGGCGCCTAGTGCCGGAATGCCTTGCGCGATACCGGCCGTGGCCAGCCAGGAACCGCCCATCCAATTGCTATAGAGATAGGTTGCGTTGATGTCGGCTACGCGCCACACGTCATGCGCGACGCGACTGGCCAGGATATCGGTGTCGGCCTGCTGGAAGGTGATGCCTCCGTCCAGCTGCAGCGACTGTTCGCGGCTACGGATGATAGGCCAGGTCAGGCGCGGGCCCACCGCCCAGCTGTCGGTGACTACGCCGAAGGCCGACAGGGTCGAGCCAGGCTGGCCGTGAGTGATGGTGCCGGCGATGGTGCCGATCACCCCATCAGGGCCGATGGCGCGGCGATAGCGCGCTTGGGTAGCGACCTGTTCGGTGGCGTCAGGAGAGGTGATGAAGGCGCCGGTCAGCTGGTCGGCGCCGTCGAAGATGGAATTGATCTGGGCGTCGGCAATCAAGGTCCACAGACCCGAATAGCGCGAGCCGCGATTATCAGCGCCAAGGCCGCCGGTAAAGCGCGGCTGATCCACATTCACAACGAGATCGGAAGCACCGGGAACATCCTCGGACGGCTTTAGTACGCCGCTAGCAGTGGTGCCAGGAAGATCGTTGGACAGCAGAAGACTGCGCTCCATGCTGGCCAGCGGCAGCGGCGCCTGATCCACACTGGGCTGTAGATACTGTTTGATCTTGTCCTGGGTCGCCGGCGTACCGCCCTGGACAGTGACATGGGCGATCTTGCCTTCGACGACATTGATGGTGAAGACGCCGTCGCGCACGCGTTGCGGCGGCACATAGGCGCGCACCAGGATATAGCCCTTGTCGCGGTAAATCTTCTCGATGCCGTCGGCCACGTCCAGGATGTTGCTGAGCTTGACGGTCTGGCCGATCAGCTTGGCATAGAGCGGACGGAAATTTTCCTCCGGCAGGGCCTTGGCGCCGGTGATATGCAAATCCTTCAGGGTGAAGATCACCGTGTCCACGGCGCGGCCCACCGCCGAACGTGACGGCGCATCGATGCTGACATCACACTCCGGCTGGCTGGGCGGGACCGGCATGGGGCGGTCACCGCGGCCCGGCTGCACTGCACCCGGTAAGGCAGAGTTTGGAATAGTGACGGGCTGTGCCAGCGAGGCTAGAGGAAGAGAGCACAACACGGCCGCGCTCATCAGAGCGGAGCGGCGCACGACCCTGGCGGTGCGGTGTGGATTTTTCT
>CAIUTH010000257.1 GCA_903902075.1 uncultured Alphaproteobacteria bacterium | reverse complement strand
TGCTGCTGCCGCTGCTGATCTCGTTCCAGTTCAGCGATCCCCTGGTGCGCGAACCATGGGTGTCAGGCATCTTCATCGCCATCACCTCGGTGCTGATGGTCTCCCGCCTGCCCACGCCGTCCATCAAGTACATGAAACTGCAGCGCCAGCATCGCGCGCTGGCGGCGATCGCCTTTGCGGCCCTGGCCGCGCTGCTGATTGCCTGGCCCTGGGGCACCATGACTGTGGGCCTGTTGATTTATGTGGCGTCGATTCCCTTCGCCATATACGCGCACCATCCGCGCTACGCGACCAATCAGGTCTCTCACTGACCAAACGCCATGCGGGCCCACGCGGCAAATTCGCCGCGTGAGCCACGCTTTGGGCAAAGTAGTCTGCGGATTACTTTTTTGAGGGCGGCGGAGCGAAACCGCCCATCAGCCGATTCTGGAAGGGCCCCGGCTGGCTGGGATTGTACTGGAAGCTCTGGTTGTAGCTGTTGTAGGTCGGGCCGTTCTCGACGCTGCCGCCGGTGCCGAAATGCACCTGGCCGAAACCACCATCGCCGCCGCCGCCACCATCGCCGACGCCGCCGGTCCAGCCGCGGTCATCGATCCGCATGCCTTCGATCATGGGCGGAGGGGGCGGGGGGCCGTAAGCCATCGGCATCGGCGCGGGGCCGGGAATGAAGGCATCGTTGGGCGCAGCGCGCCATTCCGAATGCCATTCGCGCTGGATCATCGGGTCGGGCTGGATCATCCCGGACATACCGTAGCTGTAATGACCGCCGCCGGCATACCGGCGCACCACGCGGCGGGGCGGCGGGGCGGCGGGGCGAACTGCGGCCTGGATTTTGACCTTGTGGTCATCCGGGCAGTCGCACAGGCAGGTGACCCTGGCCTTGTGCGCCATCGCCGGCTGGATGCTGGATACGGAAACGATTGCGGTGGTCAGCAAAATGCCGGCCGTCAAAGCAGATACCCTCATCACACTCTCCATTCGTTCGAGGCGTGTCGCGGGGCATGCGATCGCGTGTATTGATATGGGACGTTCTATTATGGGACACGGTTCCGTGCGAGGGGCGAATGAACTGTTGGTTAATTTCGCCGGTTCGCGGGCGTATACGCCAACACCGCCTTAAGAATTCCCGGTGCAAAATCGCGCAGCGAACGGGGATTTCATGCCAGCCGACAGCCCAACATGGGTGACAGACATCAATGCGACGGATGAGCGGGAGAACCGCATCTGGCTCGCATTGCTGCGCGGGGTGGTAGAAAATCTGAAAGCCAACCGCGCCGCGGTTCCTGTTTTCGGCCTGGCCATCGCCACCATGTTCAGCCAGACGGTAAGCATGAGCCATCTGGCCGGCTGGTATTGCCAGATGATGCTGAGCCTTGTGCCCCAGGCGGTCCTGCTGACGCGCTTCCCTACCTCCATCCTCTCCAGCGCAGAAGCCAAGATCTGGACGCGGCGCCTCGCCGTGGTGAACCTGTTCTTTGTCGCCAACTGGGCATCGCTGGGCCTGTGGTTCTGGTCGGGCGGCAATGCCACCCACCTGATGATCGAGATGATCCTGGCGGCGACCTTGGCGGCGCATGCCACGACCACGGGCGCCTGCCGCGCGCTTTCGCGCCCCGCCCTGATCTTGTACCTGGTGACGATGACATTGGTGCCGCTGCAAGGCCTGTCGCAGGCGGCCACCAGTTCCAACGCGATCCTGATGGCGCTGCTGGCGCCTTTCTATGTCGGCTTCACCGCCCTGATCTCGCGCCGCAATCATGCCCGTGCCCGCAGCGCCGTGGTGCTGGGCCAGGAACGCGATTCGCTGCTGGCGGAACTGGTCATGGCCAAGCTGGAATCGGACCGCGGCCGCGAGCAGGCCGAAGCCGCGAGCCTGGCCAAGTCGCAATTCCTGGCCAATATGAGCCATGAATTGCGCACACCCCTGAACGCCATCCTGGGCTTTTCGGAAATGATCGCCAGCCGCATCTTCGAGAAAGATCCAGAGCGCAATGTCGAATATGCCCAGCTGGTCAATTCCTCGGGCAAGCACCTGCTTGCGTTGATCAACGACATTCTGGACCTGGCCAAGATCGAAGCCGGCCGCTGGAAGCTGGAGGAATCCGAACTGGACCTGCACCGTGTCGCCGAGGATGCGCTGCAATTCGTGGCCTGGCGCGCCAAGGACACCAACGCCGCGCTGGTCAACGGCATCGATCCGGGGCTGGAGCTGGTCTATGGCGACGAGCGCGCCATCAAGCAGATCCTGCTTAATCTTCTGTCCAACGCCGTGAAGTTCACGCCCGAGCATGGCACCGTCACCGCCTTTGCCCAACGGGCCGAGGATGGCGGCATGCTGCTGGGCGTGATGGATACCGGAGTCGGCATCGCTGTCGAAGACCAGGGTGCGGTGTTCGACAGTTTCGGTCAGGGCCGCCACGATGTGGCGATGGTGGACAAGGGCACCGGGCTGGGCCTGGCCATCGTCAAGGGCCTGGTGGAAGCGCATGGCGGGCGCATCGATCTGGAAAGCCAGGTCGGCAAGGGCACCTGCGTCACCGTGCACCTGCCCGCCATTCGCGTGCGGCCGCGGGCCGCCCTGCAAGGCGCAGCCGCCTAGCGCGCCGCTGACGCGACCATCAGGGAATCGACCGCCTTGCGCACCACGTCTTCGGGACGGCGCGTCAGGGCATGGACAAAGGCCAGTTTCTCGATTGCCCTGGGCGACAGCACAAAGGGATAAAGGTCCGTCAGCCCCATGCTGCGATTCATGCTGTTGGTGGCAAACTCGATCGGCAGCCAGGCATCGATCAGCTGATCCCAGCGCCGCGTCCTGTAGGGATCAAAATCGATCGTCGCGGCGATTTGGCCGCGCGCGGCGCGCGGCTTGACCTTCATCCCGAAGGCGCCCGCGGTCTCCAGCGTGTCCACGATGTGCAGGTAATGCGCGAAGGTTTCGGCGAAATCTTCCCAGGGATGCATGGTGGCGTACATAGAAATGAAATTGTCCTGCCAGCCTTGCGGCGCACCTTCGGCATAATGTTTCTGCAGCGCCTGGTCGTAGTCCTGGCGGTAATCACCGAACAGGGCGCGGAAGGCATTCAGGATAGGCTCATTGGTCGCCACCAGCCGGTCCCAGAAGTAGTGCCCGATCTCATGGCGAAAATGCCCCAGCAAGGCGCGATAGGGCTCGCTCATCTCGCTGCGCACTTTTTCGCGCACCACGTCATCGGCCTCGCGCACCGCCAGGGTGATCAGACCATTGTCATGCCCGGTCATCACGCCTTGGGCATGACTTTCGGCGGCATCCGACAGGAAGTCGAACGCCAGGCCATGGCCGGGATCGTCGGCGCGGTTTTCCAGCGGCAGGCCAAGGCGCAGCAGGGAATAGAACAGCCGATGTTTGGCATTCTCGATCTTGCGCCAGAGCACGTCATTGCCGGGGATCGACAGGTCCGGGATCACACGGTTGTGGCGACAGGCCGCACAAAAGCCGGTCTCGTCATCGGCCGGAACCATCCAATTGCACATGCCGGCATCGAAATTCAGGCAGAATTTGTAGGCTTTTCCCTGGGCGGCCAGCACGGTCCAGCCTCCGCCCTCGATCGGCTCGAGCGCGGAAATCTCTGAAATATCAGTGAGATATCCCAAAGCCCGGCCGCAATTTTCGCAGCGCACATTCTCGAAATACAGGAGCTCGCCACAGCTCTGGCAACTGAACAGCTTCATGAGGCATTTCCCCGGACAGAAGCATGTAAACGCCCGTTTTTTAACGATGTTCCGAGGATATTGGGCTGCGGCGCGGCGGCTTGTAGCCGCACCTTCGCAGTTGCGGCATAGTCAATTTTCCAAGGATTTCCGATGAGCATCCAAGCTGCCCTTCGTCACGTCACCCGCTACCGGTACGACCGGCAAATCACCTTGGGTGCGCAGACTATACGCCTGCGTCCGGCGCCACACACCCGCGCCAAAATGGTGGCCTATTCGCTGAAGATCGAACCGGCGGAGCATTACATCAACTGGCAGCAGGACCCGCAGTCCAACTGGCTGGCGCGCGTCGTGTTCCCGGAAAAGACCGATCACTTCACCGTAAGCATCGATCTGACGGTCGACATGGAAGTGATCAATCCCTTCGACTTCTTCCTCGAGCCGGACGCGGAAAAGTTCCCCTTCCACTATGCGCCCGAACTGAAAGCCGAACTGGAGCCCTATCTGGCAACGGGCGATTTCGGGCCCGCCTTCGACCGTTATCTCGCCGCGATCCCGCGTGAGCAGAAGCAGACCACCAATTTCGTCTTCGATCTCAATGCCCAGATCGCGCGCGACATCGGTTACACGATCCGCATGGAGCCCGGCCTCCAGACGCCGGAAGAGACATTATGCAAGCGCTCGGGCTCCTGCCGCGACAGCGCCTGGCTGCTGGTCAACCTACTGCGTCACCTGGGTTTGGCGGCACGCTTCACCAGCGGGTACCTGATCCAGCTCAAGGCTGATGTGAAAGCGCTGGACGGTCCTTCGGGTACCGACAAGGATTTCACCGACCTGCATGCCTGGTGCGAAGTCTATCTGCCGGGCGCCGGCTGGGTGGGTTTGGATGCCACCTCCGGCCTGTTCGCCGGCGAAGGCCATATCCCGCTGGCCTGCGCCGCCAATCCGATGCAGGCCGCGCCCATCTCCGGCGCCGTCGAAAAGGCCGAAGTGCTGTTCGACTTCGACATGTCGGTCACCCGCATCAAGGAACCGCCGCGCGTCACCAAGCCCTATACCGATGAACAATGGGCCGAGATCGAGAAGCTGGGCGACGCCGTCGACCTGGTGCTCAAGAACCATGACGTGCGCCTGACCATGGGCGGCGAGCCGACCTTCGTTTCCATCGATGACCGCTCAGGCGCCGAATGGCATATCGCCGCCGTCGGCCCGACCAAGCGCGCCCTGGCTGACACGCTGATACGCCGGTTGCGCGACCGCTTCGCGCCGGGCGGTTTCCTGCATTACGGCCAGGGCAAATGGTATCCGGGTGAATCCCTGCCGCGCTGGGCCTTTGCACTGTATTGGCGCACCGATGGCGTGCCGCTGTGGAAAAATGCCGAGCGCGTGGCCGCCGAGCACAAGGATCACCAGCCCACCCTGGCCGATGCCGGCGCGCTGATCGCCGCGGTCGGCAAGACGCTGGGACTGGACGCGTCCTATGTCATTCCGGCTTACGAAGATTTCTGGCACCACCTGGCGCAGGAGCGCCAGCTCGCCGCCAATGTGGATCCCTCCGATTCCAAGCTGGACGATCCGGAACTGCGCGCCCGCCTGGCGCGGGTGTTCGAGCGCGGCCTGAGCCAGGCGGCCGGCTATGTGCTGCCGGTGGAAAAAGGCCTGACGCGCTGGCTGAGCGAGCATTGGACCACCCGCAGCGGCCACCTGTTCCTGCTGCCAGGCGACAGCGCCATCGGCTTTCGCCTGCCGCTGAATTCGCTGCCGCATGTGCCGGCAACGGCGCGCAGCTTTGTGCCCCCGCCCGATCCGTTCGCGCCGCTGCCGCCGCTGGACGAGCCGGAAAAGACCGGCCAGGGCTTCACCAAAGCCAATGGCCATGCCGTGCAGGCGCCGTTCCGGCCCGTGAATGCAAAATCGGTCGAGCTGGCCAGCGATGCGGTGGTGCGCACCGCCCTGACGGTCGAGCCGCGCGAAGGACGCTTGTGCGTGTTCATGCCGCCGCTGCCGGCCGCGAGCGATTACTTCACCTTGCTATCGGCGGTCGAGGATGCGGCCGAAGCGCTGGACGTGGCGGTGCATATCGAAGGTTATCCGCCGCCGTTCGATCCGCGCGTAAATGTCATCAAGGTCACGCCCGATCCCGGCGTGATCGAGGTCAATATTCATCCCGCCAAAAACTGGCGCGAGCAGGTGGACATCACCAAGGCGCTTTATGAGGAAGCCACCGCCTCTCGCCTGACGGCGGAGAAATTCCAGCTCGATGGCCGCCACACCGGCACCGGCGGCGGCAATCATATCGTGGTCGGCGCGCAGACCCCGCCCGATAGTCCGTTCCTGCGCCGTCCTGACATGCTGAAAAGCGTCATCGCCTATTGGCAGAATCATCCCAGCCTGTCCTATCTGTTCTCGGGCATGTTCATCGGCCCCACCAGCCAGGCGCCGCGCATCGACGAAGCCCGCAATGATTCGCTCTATGAGATGGAAATCGCCTTCAACGAGATTCCGTCCCGCGCCGCCGCCAATATTCCGCCCTGGCTGGTGGACCGGGTGTTCCGCAACCTGCTGGCCGACTCCACCGGCAACACCCACCGCACCGAAATCTGCATCGACAAACTCTATTCGCCGGACGGCCCCACCGGCCGATTGGGCCTGGTGGAATTCCGCGGCTTTGAAATGCCGCCGCATGCGGAGATGAGCCTGGCCCAATCGCTGCTGCTGCGCGCCCTGATCGCGCGCTTCTGGCGCGAACCGTATCGCAGCAGCCTGGCGCGCTGGGGCACCGGACTGCATGACCGTTTCATGCTGCCGCATTACGCCTGGGCGGACCTGGCCGATGTCATTGCCGACATGAATGATCACGGCTTTGCCTTCGACCTGGAATGGTACCGGCCGCATTGGGAATTCCGCTTCCCCAAGATCGGCACGGTGCAATATGAAGGCGTGGAGCTGGAACTGCGCACCGCGCTGGAACCGTGGAACGTGCTGGCCGAGGAAGGCACGCCGGGCGGCACCGCGCGCTATGTGGACTCGTCGGTCGAACGGCTGGAGGTGAAGGTCAAGGGGATGACGCCCGAGCGTCACCGTGTGCTGGTCAATGGCCGCGCCATGCCGCTGCGCCAGACGGCGCAGAGCGAGGCCGTGGCGGGCGTGCGCTTCAAGGCCTGGCAGCCACCGCATGGCCTGCATCCCACCATCCCGGCGCATGCGCCGCTGATCATCGAGATCTGGGACGGCTGGCGCCATCGCTCCCTTGGCGGGTGCACCTATCGTGTCGCCCATGCCGGCGGCCGGAACTCTGAAATTTTTCCCGTCAACGCCAATGAGGCAGAGGGCCGCAGGCTGGCCCGTTTCGAGCCCTTCGGCTTCACCGGCGGGGTATTCCAGGCCGCCCATGAGGAATCCAACCCGGATTTCCCCTATACTCTCGACCTGAGACGGTGAGAATAACACACCGTGGGGAGCATGAGTCGTAAGTGTCGGAAGTCGCAGAACGCATAAGTACGCCTGCGTCCCGCTTTGACGAGTTGCGCGATGGCGACGGCCAGATCAGGCCGCACTGGCGCGCCTTTGCCCGCACCCTCACCCAATTGTCGCCTGAAGAGTATGCGCGCCGCCAGGCATCCGCACGCGCCACGGTGCAGGACAATGGCGTCACCTATAACGTCTATGACGACCGCGCCGGCCAAGCGCGGCCCTGGCAACTCGACATCGTGCCGTTCATCATGTCCTCCAGCGACTGGAAGGCAATCGAAGCGGCGGTGATCCAGCGCGCTGTGCTGGCCGACATGATCCTGCGCGACGTGTATGGCCCGCAGAAACTGATGGCCGTGGGCGTGCTGCCGCCGCACCTGGTGACGGGTCATCCGCAATTCCTGCGCCCGCTGTGCGGCTCTACGCCGGCGGGCGGCACGCATGTGCATCTTTATTCCGCCGACCTGGCGCGCGGGCCCGACGGCTCCTGGCGCGTCATGGCCAGCCGTGCTGACGCGCCCGGCGGGCTTGGGTATGCGCTGGAGAACCGGCTGGTCGTATCCCAGACCTTTCCCGAAAACTTTGGCGACATGCAGGTGGCGCGGCTTGCCTCCTTCTTCAACGCCTACAAGGAAAGCATTCTGGGTCTTGGCACCTCGCGCCGCGACCGCGCTGTGCTGCTGACACCGGGTCCTTACAACGAAGCCTATTTCGAGCATGTCTATCTGGCGCATTACCTTGGCCTGACTCTGGTGCAGGGCGATGACCTGGTCGTGCGCGACGGTGAAGTGCTCCTGAAAACCCTGACCGGACTGGAACGGGTCGCCGCCATCTTCCGCCGCGTCGACTCCGATTTCTGCGATCCGCTCGAACTGCGCGGCGACAGCGCCTTGGGCGTGCCGGGCCTGGTGGAAGCGGTGCGCTCCGGCGGCGTGGTGCTGGCCAATGCGCTGGGCGGCGGCGTCATCGAATCCCCCGCCATGGATGCCTATCTGCCCGCGATCTCGCATGCACTGCTGGGTGAAGAGCTGAAGATACCCGACATCGCCACCATCTGGTGCGGCACCGACTGGGGCCGCAAGGAAGCCATCGCCCGCATGGACCAGTGCATCCTGCGTGATGCCTTCGATGCGCGGCCGCTGTTCTCGCGCAAATCCAGCGCGCGGCTGGGCGCCGATCTGATCGGCGAAGACCGCGAGCGCGTTATTGCCCGGCTCAAGCAGCGCGGCGAAACCATGGTGCTGCAGGAGATCTCACCCCTGGGCGTCGCGCCGGTGTTCGAACAGGGCAAGTTCGGCGCCAAGCCGGTGTCCTTGCGCGTCTTCGCCGCCTGGACCCCTACCGGCTGGATGGTGATGCCCGGCGGACTGACCCGCGTTGCCGCCGACGATACGGTGCGCGCGCTGTCCATGCAGTCGGGCGCCTCCAGTAAGGATGCCTGGGTGATCTCGCCCACGCCGGTGGACAATTTCAGCCTGCTGGCCAATGGCGGGCGGGCGCTGGAGATCAAGCGCCACGGCGAATCCGCGCCCAGCCGCGCCATGGATAATCTGTTCTGGCTGGGCCGCTATGCCGAGCGCACCGAAAGCTTTGTGCGCATCCTGCGCGCGGTGACGGCGCGGGTCAGCGATGAACCGGCTGCCGCGCTGGATGTGGCGCGCAAGCTCCTGATCCCCTTCAGCCAGGCCAGCGATTCACCCATCGAGGAAATCGCCGGCGATGACGAGCTGATGGATGAGCTGCAATTGCTGGTTTACAGCCCGCGCCATTCCAGAGGGCTGCAGCGGCTTTTGCGGCGGGTGGAGCAGACCGCCTGGTCGGTGCGCGACCGGCTGTCGCTGGACACCTGGCGCACCATCCACGCCCTGACGGTCAATGAAGACCTGCCGCCGGCGGATGCGCCGTTCGAGGCACCGGCCGCGCGCTTCTACCTGGACGCATTGGTGCGCCGCGCCGCCGCCTTGTCGGGCCTGTCGG
Organism: uncultured Alphaproteobacteria bacterium; assembly: GCA_903902075.1. GTDB lineage: Bacteria > Pseudomonadota > Alphaproteobacteria > Micropepsales > Micropepsaceae > Rhizomicrobium. Next base: position 6,719 of record CAIUTH010000257.1, on the reverse strand, counting down.
CAGAAAACATGACCCGCGGTCCCAACTGGGTCTTCATGGAGCTGGGCCGCCGGCTGGAACGCGGCCAGCATCTGGCCTGGCTGGTGCGCCAGACCGTATCCATGGCGGAAGCGCGCGAGACCGAGCATATGCGCATCGTGCTGGAGATTGCCGACAGCGCCATGACCTATCGTTCGCGCTATCTCAATGTCTTCCAGCTTGTGCCCTTTGTGGACCTGCTGCTGCTGGACGAGAACAACCCGCGTTCCTGTGCCTTCCAGCTGGCGGCAATTGAAAACCATCTGCGCGAGTTGCCGCGCATCACGCTTGCCCAGCGCAGCGACGTGCCGCGCACTATTGCCCATGAGATGCGCGGCGCCACCACCAACGCCAATCCCGCGCGGCTGGCTTTTTGCGAAGCCGGCGCGCGACCGGGCCTGATCGAACTGACCGACAATATCACCTTCAGCGCGGGCGAACTGTCCGACGCCATCGCCGATGCCTATTTCCAGCACGCCACCCGCAGCCGCACCGGCTCCAGCCCCTATGTGGAGGCGTGATGGAATATTTCGTCCGCCACCGCACCACCTACCGTTACCTGCAGGATGTTTCCCATTCCTGGCATCTGGCGCATTTGCGCCCGCGCACCACGCCACTGCAGGCGGTGCATGACAGCTCCATCACCTTGAGCCTTGAGCCGGCCAGCCAGGTGGCGCGCGAGGATTATTTCCAGAATCCCACCGAACTCTTTTCCATCGACCGGCCGCATACCCACCTGGAAGTGCTGGCGGAAAGCCGGGTCACGGTAAAGCCGGCGCCGCAGCGCACGTCGCGTGACAGCCTGCCCTGGGAAGAGGCGCGGGCGCGGCTGGAAAATCCGCAGGACGAAGAGGAACGCGACGCGGTCCAGTATCTGTTCGATTCGCCCATGACCAAATTCGAAAGCGATATCGGCGCCTATGGCGCGGTGAGCTTTCCACCGCACCGGCCGATCCTGGCAGGGGCCATCGAACTGATGAACCGCATCCACAAGGATTTCCGCTACGACACCACCGTCACCGATGTGTCGACGCCGGTGGACCGGGTGTTCGAGATCCGCGCCGGCGTCTGCCAGGATCTTGCGCATGTCGGCATCGCGGCGATGCGCGCCATGGGCCTGCCGGCGCGCTATGTCTCCGGTTACCTGCTGACCCAGCCGCCGCCGGGCAAGCCGCGCCTGCTCGGCGCCGATGCCAGCCATGCTTGGTTCTCGGTGTGGGCCCCGCCATTCGGCTGGGTGGACCTGGATCCCACCAACAATATCCTGGTGGGCGAAAGCCATGTCACCTCTTCGTGGGGCCGCGACTATGGCGATGTCGCGCCGGTGGCGGGCATCATCCTGGGCGGCCATGACCATGTGGTGGATGTGGGCGTGGACGTGATCCCGGTGGACCCGGACAGCCCCCAACTGCCCCACATGACCCCCGCGGGCTAGCGCGGGCAGCTTAGTCCCAAGACCTGGGCAAAGCGGTCCCGCAGCGACACCATCTCGATTTCGCCCAGCTTGCCCGGCTTCACGCCGGCGCCCGACAGCGCATAGATGCTGTGATAGTCGGGCCGCGTGGGCCAGAAGCCATGCGTGCCGGCGTTGGTGGATGGTGTGTGCGCCGGCCCTGTGACCGCATTGCCGAAGATGACATGCGGCGCCGGCTCGAACGCGGCCAGCGCATCGGCGCCGGCAAAACGCACCAGTTCGTCATGCGGCACAGCGCGGCCCACATCGCCCTTGCCGCTTTGACCGCGCAGCCAGTCCGCCATTTTCGCATCATCCGTCCGGACCAGGCCTCCCGCGACCTGCAGCTCGCCAGTGATCCCCGCCGCGGCCGCCATCGCTTTCAGATTGGCGACATGGTCGATGCGTTCAAAGCCGTGATCAGAAACCAGAGCCACGTCATAGCCTTTGGGCAGCGCCTTCAGGATATCGCCGATCAGTTCGTCGGAGCGTTCCGCGACGGCATTGGCGGCTGGCGTGAAAGGACCTTCCTCATGGGCTTCGGAATCCAGCTCCGCCAGATGCAGCAACATCAGGTCGGGATGCTTGTTCTGGAGCAGATAGATCGTGGCCAAGGTCCGGGTGCGGTCGTCCAGCCAACGGTAACCGAAAGAAGGACTGTTGCGTGTAATCTCCGCCACCAGACCCGGCGTGCCATAGCGGTCGACGCTTGCCAGGTCCGAGGAATCGCCATTGCGCTTTGCATAGGCTTCCGGAAGATTCCAGCTCAGCTCCGCATTCACCGTCACAGGCCAGTTGACTGCCGCGGTGGTCAACCCCGAGGCGCGCGCGCATTGGGTCAGGGTCGGCACCTTGATCTTGGACGCCGACCAGTAGCTTTGGGTAATATCCAGGGGACCGCTGGCATTGGCCAGGATGCCGTGACGGAAAGGCGGCACACCCGTCAGCATGGAGGTGTGCGACGGCCATGTGACGGTCGGCCAGACGCCGGTTACGCCATCCGCCACTTGCGAGAGCGCCAGGAGCTTGCGGATATTGGGCAGCTTCAGGTCCAAACTGTCGGCATCGCGCAAATAGCGCCAGTCCATCCCGTCCACCGAAATAACCAGCAGCTTGTGTTTGGCCGCGGCCTGCACCGGCACGCTCAGGGCGGCCAATGCCGCAAGGACTGCCAAGTATTTTCGCATGATGTGCCTCCGGCATGCACGCTAAGCCAGGTGCGGGACCAAGGCCAAGGCCCCGGGTGTGAAGAAGCTGTGAAGGTTGCCGCTGGCCGCGTCCCGCGATAAAGGCTTGCCATGACCGCCGCCTTCGTCCTCGCCATCGCGTTTGCCGCCTGCGTCGCGACCATGGCCGGCGGCGCGCTGGCCTTGAAGTGGGCCGGCAAGCTGCCGCTGGTGATGGGTTTTTCGGCCGGCGCGGTGATCGGCGTGGCCTTCTTCGATCTGGCGCCGGAAGCGCTGGAAGCGGGCAAGGGTCTGTATGAACCCCGCGCCTTGCTGGCAGTCGCGGCGCTGGGATTCTTTCTCTACACGGTGCTGGACCGGCTGGTGGCGCGACATGACTGCGAAGGCCAGGCCAATCCGGCGCGCGGCATGATCGGCGCCGCGAGCTTTTCCGCCCATAGCGTGCTGGACGGTTTTGCCATGGGCATCGCCTTCCAGGCCAGCCAGGCCATCGGGCTGGTCGTGGCGACCGCGGTCTTGGCGCACGATTTCGCCGACGGCCTCAACACCGTGAATGTCGTTACCAAAAATGGCGGCAGCCGCAATTTTGCCATGCGCTGGCTAGCAGTGGATGCGGTCGCACCGGTGGTGGGTGCGGGGTTGAGCCTGTTGGTGGCTGCGAGTGCGGGAACGCTGGCGCTGCTGCTGGCGCTCTTCTGCGGCTTTTTCCTGCATATCGGCGCATCGGGACTTCTGCCCGAAAGCCACCGCGCCTATCCGCGCCCGTCCACGACCCTCGCGACCCTTGCGGGCGCGGGGTTTTTGTACGCGGTCACGGCGTTGGTGCGCTAAAGCCTCTCACCATGGGCGGGTTTAACCCGGCCATCCAGATGACTTGGCGCGGTGCTTGTTGCCATGGATGGGCGGGTCAAGCCCGCCCACGGTGAAGCGCTATTTTATTTCCGTCAGCAGCGGCTTGCCGGCAAACTTGGCGTCCAGATTGTCCAGCACCAACTGGCTCATGGCACGGCGCGTCTCGTGCGTGCCGCTGCCGACATGGGGCTGCAGCACGACATTGTCCATGCCGAGCAACGCTTCGGGCACATGCGGTTCGTTGACGAACACGTCCAGACCCGCACCACCCAGCTTGCCCGACACCAGGGCTTCAACCAGCGCATCCTCGTCCACCACCGCGCCGCGCGCGACGTTGACCAGAATACCGGTCGGGCCCAGTGCCTCGATCACCGCCTTGTTGACGATCTTGTTGGTCTGGGGCGTGGCCGGAATGATGATGACCAGAAAGTCGCTGTTCTTCGCCAGCTCGACCAGGTCGGGATAGTGCTTGTACGGCATATCCGCCACGGGCTTGCGGCTGTGATAGGCGACACTGTTGTTCATCGCCGTGGCGCGCTTGCCGATTTCCTTGCCGATGCGGCCCATGCCCAGGATGCCCACGCGCTTGCCGCTGGCGCGATTGGCGAGCGGATGCTCGCCATGCTTGGCCCAGCCACCACTGCGAACATAGCGGTCGGTCACCACCAGCTTGCGCGCGGTCATGATCATCAGCGCGATGGCCAGGTCCGCGACGTCGTCGTTCAGAACGTCGGGCGTGTTGCAGACCGGGATACCTTTGGAACGGGCATATTCCACCGGGATGCCGTCATAGCCGACGCTGGCCGAGGCGATGATCTCCAGCTTGGGCATGCGGTCGATCATTTCGGGCGGCGGGCCCGAATGGCCGTTGGTGACACAGCCGCGAATGACATCGGCGACCTTGTCGAAATCCGCCTTGCCATGCAGGCGATAGCGCGCCTCCAGGTCTTTCTGGACTTCGGGACGAAGAGGAACCAGCTGCAATACGTCTATCATTACTGTGCTTCCGCCATGGCTTTCATGTGGTCCAGCGCCTCATTGAAACGCTTGGTGCGCATTGCGCGATTTTCGATCTTGGCCTGGGTCGTGCCCAGCGGCGCCTGGTCATAGAACAGGGTGTAGACAATCCGGGTCTGGCGGCCGCGGTCCAGCGGCTCCACCGCCAACGTGCCGTGATACAGGATGGTCGAGGCTGGCTGGGTGTAGGTGTAGGAATAAGGCGTCGAGGCCACCATCACTTCGTTGTTGTTGCCGTTGAGCAGCCGGTTGGTGCCGAACGGCGTGCCGGTGACGTTGCCGGTGATCACGCAGGTGACCTTCAGCCAGGTGGCGATGGCGCAATAGGGACCGATCTTGGCCCAGGTCTGGTCCGGCGTCCTGTTGACCACCGTGTCCAGCAGGATGGTGGTGTATTCCGCAGCCCTGGCAGCCGGTGCCGTCAGCAACGCCGCCGCGATTGCTGCGCTTGCGAGAAACCCTGTCTTCATCGCTAACTCCCCTTTGCTTTGCGCCCTGTTTATTCCCTGATAAAACGCTGGCCAGCCGCGCGCAACAAGACATAAGCGCCCGCGGTATCCAAGGGATCAAGATGCCTCGTTTTGCCGTTCCGGCCCTGCTTTGCCTGCTGGCTGGAATTGCATCCGCCGACGCCCGGGAGCTGAAAATCCTCACCGGCGCGGGTATGTCCATGCCGGTGCGCGCCCTGGCCGCAGAATATGGCACACGCACGGGCAACACCGTCACGGTGGTGAGCGACACCGCCGGCGGGGTGCAAAAGCGCATCGAGGCGGGCGAGAATTTCGATCTGGTGATCGGCACCCAGGCGGTGCTGGACGCCCTGACCAGGGAAAACAAGGTTTCGGCGGCCCATTCCGATCTGGCCCAGATGGTCGCCGGGATCGGCGCGAAGCGGGGTGCGCCCAAACCGGCCATCGCTGACAGCGCCCAGTTCAAGGCCACTCTGCTGGCGGCCAAGAATATCACCTATGTCGATCCGGCCTCAGGCGGCATCACCGGGGTATTCTTCCTGTCCCAGGCCGACCGACTGGGCGTGGGCCAGGAGGTGCGCGCCAAGGCGGTGCTGAAACCCAACGGAACCGGCGTGGCCGATGCGGTGGCCAGCGGCCAGGCACAGTTTGGCGTCACCCTGATCAGCGAGATGATGCCCAATCCTGGGGTGACGGTGTGGCCGCTGCCGGACGAACTGCAAATGACCACCATCTATACCGCTGCCATCACCAGCAATGCGCAGAATGCAATGGACGCGCAGGCGATGCTGGACGACCTTCGCGGACCTGAGGGACACGACGCCAGTATCAAAGCCGGGCTGAAACCGGTTTCGCACTAGACCAACCAGGAGACGCTTCAATGGATCGCCGCAAATTCTTTTCTGTTACCGGCGCAGGTGCCGCCACCGTTGCCGCGGGCGGCATGCCCACCGCAACCGAAGCCGCACCCGCCAAGAAGCCCGGCAATCTGCCGCCGTTGAAAGTCCGGCTGGGCCACCAGTTCGGCACCCTGACCGACAAGAGTGCTGCCTGGGTGGCCCGCTATGGCGTGGACGGCATCTGCACCAGCCCTGTGGTCACCGATCCGACGCGGCTTTATCCGACCCCGGAGGAAATGCGCAAGATGCTGGATCTGGCGAGCAAGTGGAAACTCCAGGTCGACCTTGTGGACAGCGTGCTGCTCACGTCATCCCATATCGACCGGGAAAAGAACCCGGCAATCATGCTGGCGCAAAGCCCGCAACGCGACCGCGATATCGAATCCTTCCAGAATCATATCCGCACCTGCGCCGCCACCGGAATCAAGACCATCAAATACAATATGTCCCTGTTGGGCGTGGTGCGCAGCGAGCAGGTGCCGGGGCGCGGCGACACCATGTATGAAAAGTGGAACGCCAAGGAAGCCCTAGCCAAGAACCCGCCGCTGACCAAAGCCGGTACCGTCAATGCCGATGCCTTCTGGGAGCGTATCGACTATTTCCTCAAGCGCGTTGTGCCGGTGGCCAATGAGAACAAGGTTCGCATCGCCTGTCATCCCCAGGATCCCGGCACGCCGCCGGAGGGTTATCAGGGCATCACCAACGTGCTGGGCACCATCGACGGGATGAAGAAATTTATCAGCATGTATGAAAGCCCCTATCACGGCTTCAATTTCTGCCAAGGCACGGTTTCGGAAAATCTGGTCAATCCGAAGGAAGAGAT
>CAIUTH010000256.1 GCA_903902075.1 uncultured Alphaproteobacteria bacterium | reverse complement strand
TCCACCGTGATGGTGTCGCCGTCCGCCTTGCCGCCCGCCAGCGCCACCTGGCCGCGCGGGATCGCCAGCGACTGCATGATCAGCCCGGTGGCCGGCTCCCACAGCCAATAGCCGACCTGATCGTGGAAGGTGGTGGCTTCCTCGGGCGTGTTGATATGGATGTGATAGCGCAGGCCATACAGCAGTTGCGGCCCGTTGGCCTGGGCGTCGATCGGCTCCATCACGATGCGCTCCCGGAACACGCGGCGCTCGGGGCCGTCGACTTTGGGGTTGATGTCTACGCCAAGGTCGGACTCCCAGGTGCCCGCCAGCCGCCGCAGCGGCCCCAGGTTGGCCAGCGTGTCGGGCGAACTGCCCGGCTCGGTATAGATGTCGTCGGGAATGGTCATTGGCTCTATCGATCAGGCAATAAGGCGCATGAAGGCATGGCGCCGCGGGCCCTGCAAGGCCTAGCGCGCTGCCGGCTCGGGCACCTGCTTGTGCACGAAATACATCAGCGCCAGCGACGCCAGGGTGGTGCACATCACGATATAGCCCAGCCAGTTGAAGTGCAGGATGGTGCCGTCCGCCGCCTCCACGATCACCGCGCCCGCCACCGCCGCCGACACCCCGCCCGCCAGTTGCTGCAGCGACGCGCTGATGGCGTTGAACGCGCCGCGCCTGGTCACCTCGGGAATGGCCGACACCAGCGCCTGGGCCGGGATCATGCGCGAGAAGATGCCCGCGAACAGCAGTACGTTGATCAGGATCACCACCCACAGCGGCTCGTGCCCCAGGCCGGTCCAGACCAGCACCATGATGACGGTGACGATGCTGCCGAACAGGAACGTGTTGAACTTGCCGAACCGGTCGGCGGCTTTTCCCACCAGCGGCCCCACGAACACGGTGCTCAGCCCCGTGACGAGATAGATGGTCGGCAGCACCGTCATCGCCAGCCCGATATCGTTGACCATGAAGGCGGTGCCGAACGGCATCAGCATGTAGCCGCCGGTGGGCAGCAGCATGGTCAGCAGGAACGCCAGCCAGTACCGGCGGTCGCTCACCGTATGGGCCAGGTGCATGAAGGGGCTGCGTTCCTGTTTCAGGCCCAGGTGCGCGTTCACCGGCTTCAGGCCGAACGCGTTGATCAGCCCCGCGGGCACGGCCACCGCGATGATCGCCAGGAACGGGGCATGCCAGCTCCAGTGGTTGGCGAAATACAGCCCGGCGGGCAGGCCCAGCACCTGGCTGGCGGCGAACGCGGTCTGGATATACCCCATCACCCGGCCGCGCATCTGGAAGTCGAACAGGTCGGTGGCGATGGCCAGCACGATGGACCCGATCACTCCGCCGAACAGCCCGGTGACGATGCGCGCCAGCAGCAGCAGGGGATAGGTGGTGGCCAGCGCGCACAGCAGCGTGCCCAGCATGAAGCCGGCATAGAAGAACAGCAGCAATCGCTTGCGGTCGAAGCGGTCGGCAAAGCCCGCCGCCACGATGCCCGACAGCCCGGCGGCGAAGGCGTACGAACTGACCGCCAGCCCGAACTGCTGCGGGCTCATGTGCAGGTCCGGCATCATCATCGCGCCCAGCGGCGAGATGATCATGAAGTCCAGGATCAGGGTGAATTGCAAAAAGGCCAGCGCGGCGACGACAAACACCTGGTAGCGCGTGAATGCCGCGCGCGGCGCCTTGGTGCTCATGGGGTGCAGCCTTCGAATCCGCTGCCTTGATAGCAGAAACGCAGACATTTCAGGCGCGGCATTCCGCCCAAAATCGTAGGGCAGGGTGGCAGAAAATCACCCTTCGACAAGTCAGGTAAGGGCCGCCAACATCCTCATGCTGAGCCTGTCGAAGCATGAGGGGCCGCCCACGCAGCCGTCAGGTCCTGCTATATTGCCGGCTCAGGAAGTCGCCCACCCAGGCCTGGATGCGAACATACATCTTGTTCTCGAACGGGGCGCTGCCGCCGGTCATGCTGCGGGTCTTCAGGTACGTCTTCACCACCTTGACCGGGTTGCGGTTGTACCCGGCGGCCAGGAAGGCGGCGAAATGGGCGCTGGATTCGGTGACCTGCTTCAGCATCGACTTGGGCATTTCGGTCAGTTCCAGGTCCAGCAGCAGCGCCGAGGCCAGCACCGCATTGTGCAGATTGGTCATGCCGCGGTTGAAGTCCGGCTCCAGCCGCGCCGCCGGGTAATTGTCGCGCACCATCTGGTAGCTGGATTCCATGAATTGGGGCAGGCCCAGCGCGCCTGCGCTGGAGCGGGCATAGGCATAGGACTTGTCGCGGTTGGCGGCGATGGTGATCAGCACCTCGTGCACGCATTGCTCGATGCCGACATATTTCATGTGCAGCGGATCGACATGCTCGGTGATCATCAGGCGCATCACCATGTCGCGCGGAATCTGCTCGGCCACGGTCTTGGTGGGGGCGACGCGGCTGCGAACGTCATGGTCGTTGATCCGGTTATACGCCAGGTGTTCCAGCGTGCGCAGGTAGTCCAGCCCCGCATCGCGCATCTTCTGGGTGTCCAGCTCGGCGGAATAGGACGTATAGACCGCTTCCTCCCACCCGTCCGTGCCGCGCACCGGGCGGCGCTGGGCGAACACGATCAGCCCGCCGGCGGGATGGGCGGCATCGGCCACCGAGAACTTGGTGTTGAGGTAGTTGTTGACCGGCCAGTTGACGATCATGCGCTGTTCGTTGCGCCCCTGTTCGTCCATGCGGATCACGGTCAGCGGCCCGGTCTTCTCACCTACCACTAGCACCCAGTTGAAGCTGGTCAGCTGGTTGCCGCTCACCACCATGTCGCCGGGCAGCACCGGCTGCTTGGCGGCCAGGGCCTGGGCCTCCTGGATGCGGGGCTGGAAGTCGAAGTCGGGGGCGTCCTCGTGCGGCTTGACGGTGATCACCGCCTGCTGGACCGGCTTGGCCTTGGCCGCCTTGGCGATCCGGCTCTTCCCATGCTTCTTGCCCGACGCCTGCTTGGAAACCGCAGCCTTCTCGCGGTGCGCGGAACTCCTGTGGGCGGCATGATGCTTGGCCGCCGCGCCAGCATCGCCCGGGGCCATACTGACCGCGATCATCAGGGCACTGAACGCCCCAAGGAACCTCAGGAACTTTCGCTGCAGCCGCTTCGACATGGTCACAGCTTAACCACACCTCCGCGCGCGGACAACCCTTCGGAGCATTGGTTCAACTCGCGAACACGGGCTACGAGGAAGCCAATGCGTAGCGAAGGGCCCTAGCGGACTAAGGTTCGCGCTAGTGGAGGCTGCACCCGAGATAGTCTCGAATTTCGAACAGGTTCACGCTTTAGCCCGTTGCATCACCGGGATAGATGACAATGACCAAGCGGTTGCAGAATACTTTATCGTGCGAGAAATCAACGAACGATTGGGCAATGCGCTCCACCATCTTTTTTCTAGGCATGCGTATTCAGGTCGTGAGCATTGACGAAATTCATTTCGAATTTCTCGTGTGCCGCCCATGCCGTCATCAAGCG